>JBEQUD010000005.1:0-3313 GCA_040349235.1 Acidobacteriota bacterium | reverse complement strand
TGGCGGTGCTCACGTTCGCGGATGGCCCCGTCCCGGTTCGCCACGCACGGGCGGTTTCGGTGGACGAGGACGTCTGGGACACACCAGCCGCGGAGTTCCGCCTCTCACGGGTCCGCGTCGCGAGCCGTGCCGGCGCGCGCACGGTTGACGGACCCGAAATCGTCCTCTGTGTCGAAGGGCGGGTGCAGATCGCTCCCGAGGATGGGACGCCCCGTCTCGACCTCGCGCAGGGGCAGGCTGCGTTCATCCCTGCCAGCACTGGCACCTACGGGCTCGGTGGCAGCGGCGTCCTGTTTCGCGCCACGACAAACGCGTAGGTGGTCTTCTCGCGGGGCCTCGACTCTGGGCCCCTTATTCAGGCGGCAGCAGGTCCTGCGCGGCCGCCGGCGGCCGCGGGCGCGACGTCAGGAACGCGCGGATGTCAGCCAGTTCCTTGTCGGAAAGCACCTTCTCGGTATAAGGCGGCATCTGGCCGGTGGGGGCGCGCACATATTTGACGAAGCTCGCGAGCGGCAGCGGCGCCGGGCCGATACGGGGGCCGGCAATCGGCGCGCCCTGCCCTTCGCGGCCGTGGCACTGGGCGCAGCCGTACTTCACGAGAAGCTTGCCGCCGTTGTCGCCATCGCCCTCGGAGGCCGGCGATGCAGGCGCTTGCTCGGCCCGAAGGCCGACGCCCGCCACGAGCGCCGCAACGACCACCGCCCCGGCGACGCCAGAAACCACGCACATCTTCATCCTGATCTCTCCGTGCGGCTGATGGGCGTCGATGGCGCGCCCGGCCGGAATCGAGCCACGATCCCAGGCACCACGTCTACCGCGGCTGGGTGACCACATCAATCAGCGCAGGCTCGCCGCGCTTGACCACGGCAATCGCGCGCCTGAGCGCCGGCGCGAGGTCCTTCGGATCCGTGATCGGCCCCTCAGCATGGACCCCCAGACCGGCCGCCACTTTCGCGAAGTCGATGCCCGGCTCGTCGAGCGTCGTGCCGATGTTGGCGCGGTCGATGCCCCGCTGCCGGCGGTTGGCCATGCGCTGCAGGTGCATCACTTCCTCGTGATACGCCCGGTTGTTGTTCATGACGAAGAGCACCGGAATGCGGTGATGGGCCGCCGTCCACAGGACGCCGGGCCCGTACATCAGGTCGCCGTCGTTCTGCAGGTTCACCGACAGACGGCCGTACTTGCGGTTGGCCAGCGCGGCGCCGACCGCCGCTGACGCGCCGTAGCCAATTCCATACGCCCCCGATGTCCCGATGAACTGGTAGTGCTTCTCGAAGTTCCACAGGCGGGTCGGCCATCCGCTGAGAGCCCCGTTTACGAGCGACCAGTCCTCGCCCTTGATTTGCGCCCAGACTTCGGCCGCCAGACGGCCCGTGCTGATGGGCACGGCGTCCCACGCCAGCATCGCGTCCATGCGCGAGCGGTCGCGCGCCGCACGTCCGAGGTCCGCGAGCTTGACGCCCCGGTCCTCGAACAGTCGGCGCCGGTCGGGCGTCGTCAGGCGCTTCACCGCCTCGATGAGCGCGGGGAGCGTGGCCTCGGCGTCGCCCGAAATCGCGAGATCGACCTCCGAATAGCGCTGGAAGTTCTGGTAGTTCGCTTTGACGTTGAGATCCCCCGCCGTGATGGTCACGAGCTTCGCGTCCGACCTGGCCAGCGGCTTCGAGGTCCGCTCCACCTGATCCCGGTACGTGTTCACCACGCCGAAGAAGTTGGCGATCTCGAGACCGACGATGACATCGGCGCCGGCAATGGCCGCGGCGCTGCGCTGCGTGTGGTTGAGGGGATGACGCGAGGGAAAGTTCATCCGCCCGGCCGCGATAGGCGGCGCGGTATTGGGCTGCGCGCTGATGACCGGCGCCTGCAGCAGCTCGGCCAGTTCCACGAGGTGTGCCAGGCCGGCCGGCGTCCGCGCCAGCCGATCGGCCACCAGCACGGGGTTGGCGGCGGCCACAAGCAGGCGGGCCGCTTCCGCGACGGCACCCGAGTCGCCCTGTGGCGGCGCGGCGTGTGTCAGCTTCGGAACGCGCAGCTGAAGATGGTCCGCGATGGGACGCTCCTGCAACTCGGTGTCGGCCACGAGCACCACAGGCCCGGCCGGCGGCGTCATCGCGACGGTATAGGCGCGCACGCCCGACTCCGCGAAGTGCTGGAGCGAGAGGGGCACGTCGTCCCATTTCGTGTAGTCGCGCACCATCGCGGCCGCGTCCTGGACACTGTGCGCCCACTCCACACCCGGAAACCGCATGGTCGCGTCCAGCGTGTTGCCGAGGATGATGTAGACGGGGACACGGTCGCAGTAGGCGTTGTAGATCGCCATCGACGCATGCTGCAGGCCGACCGTGCCGTGCGCCAGGACGACGAGCGGCGTGCCTTCGATTTTCGCGTAGCCGTGCGCCATCGCGACGGACGACTCCTCGTGGCAGCAGGTGATGAACTCGGGGCTCGCGTTGCCGCCGTAGTTGACGATGGATTCCTGCAGCCCGCGGAAGCTCGAGCCCGGGTTGGCGCAGACGTACGCAACGCCGAGCGACTTGATGACATCGACCATGAAGTCCGATCCGCTCGGGCCCTCGGTCAGCTCGTCGGCCGGGGCCGTGACGGGCGCGGCAGGCTGCGTCGCGGCCCCCGCGCCTGCCTGCGCACCGCGAGCCGCCTGCGCCTCCGCGCCCACAACAGGTGCGGCGACGGCGGCGGCCCCGGCGGCGGCTGCCCGTTTCATGAACTCGCGTCGATCGATAGAAGTCTGCTTCTCAGCCATGGTGAACCAGGTCGCTCCGTGACGCTCGATCTTGACGCCGGGCGCCGGATTGTCAAGAGATGCCTGTCCATCCCGTAAAATGGACGGGCACCACGGACCAGGCCAGCATCGACATGAGCGTACACCCCATCATCGTCTTCACCGACGGCGCCGCAAAGGGCAACCCCGGCCCCGGCGGCTGGGGCGTGGTCATCGTCTCGCCGGCGGGCCACGTGGTGGAGCTCGGCGGCGGGGCGGGGCTGACAACGAACAACAAGATGGAGCTGACGGGGGCCATCGAAGCGCTGCAGCGGCTCAACGGCACCATGGGCGCGGTCGCAATCTACACCGATTCCACCTACGTCATCCAGGGCATCAGCAAATGGATCTGGGGATGGCGGCGCCGCGGCTGGAAGACGGCCGACGGCGGCGACGTCCAGAATCGCGAGTTGTGGGAACGACTGGCCCGGGAGGTGGACGCGCGGGGGGCGAATACGATCGCCTGGCACTACGTCCGCGGGCACTCGGGCATCCCCGGCAACGAGCGCGTGGACGAAATCGCGAACGCCTTCG
>JBEQUD010000497.1:0-4692 GCA_040349235.1 Acidobacteriota bacterium | reverse complement strand
ACGGCGGTCGCCGGCATCACGCTGACGGCCCTGTACGCGCCCAACGGCTTGCTGGGTGAGCCGCTGTCGCAGCTGGGCATCAAGGTCGCCTTCACGCCGCTCGGCATCACCATCGCGCTCATCTTCATCGGCTTGCCGTTCGTGGTGCGAACGCTGCAGCCGGTCATCGAGGCGCTCGACGTCGAGCTCGAGGAAGCGGCGACCAGCCTGGGCGCCAATCGCGTGCAGGTTGTCGTTCGCGTCATCCTGCCGTTTCTCTACCCGGCGTGGCTGACGGGCTTCGCCCTGGCGTTCGCGCGCGCCATCGGCGAGTACGGATCGGTGGTCTTCATCGCCGGCAACATCCCGATGGTCACCGAGATCACGCCGCTGCTGATTGTGACCAAGCTCCAGCAGTACGACTACGCGGGTGCCACCGGCGTCGCGTTCGTGCTGATGACCATTTCCTTCGTCCTGCTCCTGTCGATCAACGCGCTCCAGGGCTGGAGCGCCAGGCGCCTGGCCAACTGACGCGGTGACCGCCGTGACGAACCACTCGACGACCACCCGTACGACACGCCAGGAACTGACCGAGCCGCCGCTGCTCCGGTGGGGCTTGACGGCCGTCGTGGTGGCCTTCCTGACGCTCTTTCTCGTCCTGCCGCTCGTGACGGTGTTCATCGCGGCCTTTTCGAAAGGCGTCGTCCCGTACCTGACGGCCATCCGCGAGCCAGATGCCTTGTCCGCGCTGCGGCTGACGCTGCTGACGGCGGCGATCGCGGTGCCGTGTAATCTCGTCTTCGGCCTCGCGGCCGGCTGGGCGATCGCGAAGTTCGACTTCCGGTACAAGAGCCTGCTGACGACACTCATCGACCTGCCGTTCGCCATCTCGCCGGTGATCTCGGGCATGGTCTTCGTTCTGGTGTTCGGCAGGAACGGCGTCTTCGGGTCGTGGTTCATCGATCACGACATCCGCGTCGTCTTCGCCGTGCCGGGCATCGTGCTGGCGACCGTGTTCGTCTCGTTCCCCTTCGTCGCGCGGGAAGTCATCCCGGTGATGGAGGCCGCGGGGAGCGACCAGGAGGAGGCGGCCTGCGTGCTTGGCGCGAGCGGCCTGCAGACGTTTTTTCGGGTGACCCTGCCCAACATCAAGTGGGGCGTCATCTACGGCGTCATCCTCTGCAACGCGCGCGTGATGGGCGAGTTCGGCGCCGTGTCGGTGCTGTCTGGCCACATCCGCGGCCTCACCAACACCCTGCCACTGCAGGTCGAAATTCTCTACAACGAGTACAACTTCCAGGCGGCGTTCGCGGTCGCTACGCTGCTGGCCTTTCTGGCCCTGGTGACGCTGGTGCTCAAGACCGTGTCCGAGCGCCACCTGCACGAGCCCACACGATGAGCATCGAAGTCCAGAACGTCAGCAAACGCTTCGGCGGCTTCGACGCGCTGAAGAACATCAGTTTCAGCGTGCCCGCCGGCCAGCTCGTGGCGCTGCTCGGGCCGTCGGGCGGCGGCAAGACGACGATGCTGCGGATCATCGCCGGCCTCGAGTCCGCGGACGCCGGGACGGTCCGCCTGGCGGGCGAGGACGCCACTGACCGCAGCGTCCGCCAGCGCGGCGTCGGGTTCGTCTTCCAGCACTATGCGCTCTTCCGCCACATGAGCGTGTTCGAGAACGTCGCGTTCGGCCTTCGCGTGCGTCCGCGGCGCGTGCGGCCATCGAACGACGACATCAAGCGGAAGGTGCACGAGCTGCTCGGACTCGTGCAGCTCGACTTCCTGGCCGACCGCCTGCCGTCGCAGCTCTCAGGCGGCCAGCGTCAGCGGGTGGCGCTCGCGCGCGCCCTTGCCGTCGAGCCGAAGGTGCTCCTCCTCGACGAGCCGTTTGGCGCGCTCGATGCGAACGTGCGCCGCGAGCTCCGCGAGTGGCTGCGGCGCCTCCACGACGACATCCACCTCACGAGCGTCTTCGTGACGCACGATCAGGAAGAGGCGCTCGACCTCGCCGACCGGGTCGTCATCATCAATCAAGGCGCCATCGAACAGGATGGCAGCGCCGAGGACGTCCTCCAGCGACCGGCGACGGAGTTCGTCAAGGACTTCTTCCGCTTCGTCCCAGGGTCGCCGGTGTATCCAGGGAAAACATCCGTCAAAGCGAACTGACCGCGGCCAACGGCCCTTCGCCAGCAGCCGCGCCCTCTGGTGCGCCACGTCGTCCCCTCGTGGTGCGGTAACATTTGACGCCCATGTTGCCCCGCGTCCGCTTTGCTCCCTCGCCGACCGGCTACCTGCACGTCGGCGGCGCCCGCACCGCGCTCTTCAACTGGCTGTACGCGCGGCGCCATGGCGGCGTCTTCGTGCTGCGCATCGAGGACACGGATACGGAGCGCTCCTCCACGGAAATGGTGGAGGGGATTCTCGACGGCCTGCGCTGGCTCGGCCTCGATTGGGACGAAGGTCCGGACGTGGGCGGCCCGCACGCGCCGTATTTCCAGTCCGAGCGCCTGGACCGCCACCGCGCGATGGCCGAACGGCTGGTGGCCGCCGGGGACGCGTACAACTGCTACTGCACCCCCGAGGAATTGAAGGCCAAGCGCGAGGCCGCAGGCCCGCCGTCGCTGCAGGGCGGATCCGCCTGGCGCTACGACCGGACGTGCTTGCGGCTGACGGAAGACGACGTCGCGGCGCGCGAGCGCGCCGGCCTGGCCCATGCCGTGCGCTTCAAGGTGCCGGAGGGCTCGATGCGGTTCGTGGATCTCGTCCACGGCCCCATTGCGTTCGACGGCGCGAACGTCGAGGACTTCGTCATCGTCCGGTCGGACGGACAGCCCACCTATCACCTGTCCGTCGTGGCCGACGACATCGACATGGCCATCACGCACGTCGTGCGCGGTGACGACCACATCTCGAACACGCCGAAGCACATCCTGCTCTATCACGCGCTCGGCGCGCCGGTACCCGAATTCGCCCACGTGCCGCTCATCCTCGGGACGGACAAGAAGCGGCTCAGCAAACGCCACGGTGCGACGTCCGTGATGGAGTACGCCGCCCAGGGGTTTCTGCCCGAGGCGATGCTCAATTTCCTCACGCTGCTCGGGTGGTCGCCGGGCGCGGGCGACCGCGAGCTGTTTACGCGGGCCGAACTGGTCGAGGCATTCTCGATCGAGGGCATCAGCGGCAGCAGCGCCGTCTTCAACCCCGAGAAACTGGACTGGTTCAACCAGCAGCACCTGACCGGGCTGTCGATAGAGGATTTGACCGCGCGCGTCAAACCGTCGCTGCTCGCGGCCGGCCTCTGGGACGACGCGTGCCTCGGCGAGCGCCGCGACTGGTTTGCCGCCGTTCTCGACCTGTTCCGGCCGCGGATGAAGCGACTCGGGGACTTTGCCGCACAGGCGCGATTCGTCCTGACGGACGACATCGACTACGACGCGGACGCCGTCAGGAAGCACCTGCGCGGCATGGCCCAGCCCCTGGCGGCGCTCGATGCCGCGTGCGAGGCACTCCCGGCCTACGACCCGCGGTCGATCGAGCAGGCGCTTCGCGGGGTGGCCGAGGCCCAGGGGCTGAAGGCCGCCGCCCTTATCCACGCGGCCCGCGTGGCCGTGACGGGCAAAACAGTCAGTCCTGGGCTATTCGAGGTCCTTGCGCTGCTCGGCCCGGATCGGGCCCATGCCCGTATCGCCGCCGCCGCGGCCTTGCCTGACGCCCTCCCAAGCTGAGCCATTTCAGTCAGGGGGAAAGTTTTTCCTGACTGGACAGCGCGATGACCGAAAAGTGGTCACCGATTCCCCGTACAGTCGGGATCCTTAACCTCTCCAGTGGCATCTTACTTGCTGTTCTGCGCATGCGTGCTCGCCTCGAAAGGCTGGCGGGCATGGGCGACGACCCCGGGTAGTCCGGGAGGAGGACACAATGGCAAAGGAAGACCGCGGGTTTGCTTCGATGGAGCGAACCAGACAGCGCGAGATCGCAAGCAAGGGCGGCAAAGCGGCACACGAAAAGGGCAGCGCGCACGAGTGGACGAGCGAAGAAGCGCGCGAAGCCGGCCGGAAGGGTGGCATGGCCAGCCACCGCAGGAAGTTCGAACAGGCGCAGGATGGTTCTTCGGGAAATACGGGCGTCGAAGCCAACGCACTGGCGGGGGCCGGCGCCACCCGTCAGTAAATGCTAGCGGTTGACATCCCAGGCCACGCCGGCGGTGCTTGCCGCTCCAGATAAGTAGCGGCTATAATCGGAAGTTCCATCTCCTTCCGAGCATCTCGGCTGGCACTGGGAGGTCGTCCAACGGTAGGACGCATGCCTCTGGAGCATGTTATCGGGGTTCGAATCCCTGCCTCCCAGCCAAATCGAAGTCATTCCAAACCCTCCCTAGATCGGACTGAACTCGCGACAACTGTTCACGCGAGTGATTGGCGGGCGCCAGTCCGACGGAGGAACAGTACCTCGCGCCAACGCAGCCACTCTCGCGTGCCTGGTGGTGCTTGGCCTCTCCCTGCCAATGGCCGGAGAGGCCAGCAGATCGAAGGGGACATCAACAACCAGCGGCCGGAAGACCCCTCATGCAGTGGCAGACCGCCACTGAGGTCAGACCAAGGACAGGTGGCGCGTGCGGGCTGTCGCTGAACCGAACACCGGTTTCCCGCCCATCTCGAACAGGAGTCCACAAGCCATCCAGTCTGAGCGTAGGATTAAGCCAGCACCGTGGCGCGG
>JBEQUD010000493.1:0-3982 GCA_040349235.1 Acidobacteriota bacterium | reverse complement strand
ATTTGGCCGTTGTCGGTGCGGGCGGCTGGGCAGCAGCCGCCCGCACCGTCGGCCATCCCTCGCGTGACGTTGACGGCGGGGCGGTCCACCGTGCTGACGGTGGATTTCGACGTGACGCGCATCGCGATTACGAACCCGGCCGTCGCCGACGCGGTGGTCGTCCAGCCGCGCGAAGTCCTCATCGACGGACGGGCCTCGGGGACGGTCAGCCTCATCCTGTGGGGGGCAGACCGCCGCCTGCAGTATGACGTCGAGGTCAACGCCGCGGTGACGCCGCTCCAGCAGCAGCTGCGGGAGCTGTTCCCCGGCGAAGACATCCAGGTGACGGTCAACGACGAGGCCACGACGCTCTCCGGCCACGTGTCGAGCAATACCGTGATGCTGCGGGCAGGTGAAATCGCGGCCAAGACCTCGTCGAAGACCAAACTGATCAACCTGCTCCAGGTGCCGGGCGGCATCGAGAGCCAGCAGGTCATGCTGCAGGTGCGCTTCGCGGAGGTGAACCGGCAGGCGCTGACGGAACTGGGCATCGCCCTCTTCACCGGCCAGACCAAGGACAATATCGCGCGCTCGACGACGCAACAGTTCGCGGCGCCCGTGTTCCAGGCCGACGGCACCTTGACGTTCAGCGACTTCCTGAACCTCTTCCTCTTCAACACGAAGTACGACGTCGGGGCGCTGCTGAAGGCCCTCCAGACGCGCGGCAACCTGCAGAGCCTGGCGGAGCCGAACCTCATCGCCTACAACGGACAGGAAGCCAGCTTCCTCGCCGGCGGGGAAATTCCGGTGCCGGTGGTCACGGGGGGCTCGGGGACATCCACCGTCACCGTCCTCTATAAGGAGTTCGGTATCCGCCTGAACTTCACGCCGACCATTGCGGGGGATGTCATCCGTCTGCACGTCAAGCCCGAGGTCAGCACGCTCGACTTCGCCAACGGCGTCACGCTGAACGGCTTCCGCATCCCCGCGCTGTCCACGCGCCGCGCGGAGACCGAGGTCGAGCTCCGTGATGGCCAGTCGTTCGCCATCGCCGGCATGCTCAACAACGTGTCGCAGGAAACGCGCCAGGCGATTCCGATCATCAGCAGCCTCCCCATCGTGGGCAATTTCTTCAAGAGCCGGTCCGACAACAAACAGCAGACCGAGCTGATGGTGCTCATCACGCCCCACCTGGTGCGCCCGCTCGACCCGGACGAGGTGCCCGCGCTGCCGACCAATCAGGACCGGTTCCTCCCGACGGGTGGCGGCCTCGTGGACGGCCCAGCGGTGGCCACGCCCGGCGCGACGCCGGCCGCGCCAAAGACCGCACCAAAGAAACCTTAACGGAACATCCACGGTGACAGGCACAGTCGGCATCATCGGCGGGAACGATCAGCAACTGAACGATCTGGTGCGCGCGGCCGGCATGCGTCCGGTCCAGCTGCAGGGCGAGCATCTCCTCAAGTCGGGGTTGATTGCCACGCCCGAGGTGCTCCTGGTCGATCTGCGGGCCGATCGCGAACTGCTCGCGAGCATCCCGGCCATCAAGCGCCGATTCCCGTCCATGGGAATCGCCATCCTCGCGCTGTCGCTCGATCCGACGCTGATGCTCGAGGCCATGCGCGCGGGCGTCACCGAGTGCATCACGGAACCGCTGACGCAGGCGTCGATCGAATCCGCCATCAGCCACGTCGTGGTGCAGCGCGCGGCGACGGTCGAAGGGCGGGTGTTCGCGGTCGTCGGCGCCAAGGGCGGCGTCGGCACCACGACGATCGCAGTCAACCTGGCCGAGGCCCTCGCGCAGGCGTCGTCGAGCGCGCTGCTCGTCGATTTACATGCGGCGAACGGGGACGCCGTGGTCTTCCTGGGCGTCGAGCCCAAATTCACGGTCACCGACGCGGTCGAGAACACGCACCGTCTCGACGAAGCGTTCTTCCGGGGCCTCGTCGCCCATACACGGTCTGGCCTCGATCTGCTGGCCTCGTCACCGCGGCTGGCGGCCGGCCACCTCGACCCGCAGCGCGTGCGGACGATCATCGAGTTCGCGGTCCGCTACTACCCGGCGGTCGTGCTGGACGTGCCCCGCATGGACGGGCCCATCCTCGACGCGCTGGATGTCGCCGCCCTCATCCTGGTCGTCGTGAACCACGAACTGCCGACGATCCGGAGCGCGTTCCGCTTCGTGGCCCGCCTCCGGCAGCGCTATGGGGACGACCGCGTGGCCGTGGTCGTGAACCGTTCCGACAACCAGGCGGAGATCTCGGTGGGCGACATCGAGAAGGCGGTGGGCGCACGGATTCGGCACGCGTTCCCGAACGACTACAAGCAGGCCGTGCTCGCGGTCAATCGCGGCGAGCCGCTGGCGCAGTCCACGCAGGGCCGCCTCGCGGCCTCGTTCCATGCCCTCGCCCGCGAGCTGAACGGCCAGGGAAAGAAGACCGCGGCGGCCGAGGAATCGACCCGCCTGTTCGGGTGGCTCACGCCGCGCCGCTCGTCGGATTAGGGACCCAGATGGAATCCATCCAGATGCACACCATATTGTCGAGGGCGACGTCGGCCGCCGTCGATACCCGGCGACCCGACTACCAGAACCTGAAGAGCCGCGTCCACGAAGGGCTGCTCGACCGGCTCGATCTCGATCGGCTGGCCTACGTCAAGCGGGAGGAGGCGGAGCCGGAGATCCGGCGGCTCATCCTCACGATGATCGAGCACGAGACGGCCAACACGCCGCTCACGCTGTCCGAGCGCGAAAGCCTCACCACGGACGTCCTGAACGAGCTGTTCGGCCTCGGGCCGCTCGAAATTCTGCTGGCCGACCCGGCGATTTCGGACATCCTGGTCAACCGCTTCGATCAGGTGTACATCGAGCGGAACGGCATGATCGAGCTCACGGAAATCGTCTTCAAGGACAACCGGCACCTGATGCGGATCATCGAGCGCATCGTGAGCGCCGTCGGCCGCCGCATCGACGAGTCGAGCCCGATGGTGGACGCGCGCCTCTCGGACGGATCGCGCGTCAACGCGGTGATTCCTCCCATCGCGCTCAACGGCCCGTCGCTGTCGATCCGGCGGTTCCGGACCGAGCGCATGGGCGCCCAGGACCTCGTGGTGCGCGAGACGCTCACGCAGCCGATGCTCGACTTCCTCAACGCGGCCGTCGCCTCGCGGCTCAACATCGTCGTGTCGGGGGGCACCGGCTCGGGCAAGACGACGATGCTCAACGTCCTGTCGAGCTTCATCTCGGACCGCGAGCGCATCGTCACGATCGAGGACGCGGCCGAGCTCGTGCTGCGCCAGAAGCACGTGGTGCGTCTCGAAACCCGGCCCGCGAACATCGAGGGCAAGGGCGCCATCCGGCAGCGCGACCTGGTCATCAACGCCCTGCGTATGCGGCCCGACCGCATCATCCTCGGCGAGGTCCGCGGCGAAGAGGCGCTCGACATGCTGCAGTCGATGAACACGGGCCACGACGGCGGCCTCACGACGATTCACGCCAACACGGCGCGCGATGCCCTGCACCGCCTGGACACGATGGTGGCCATGGCCAGCCTCAATATCCCCGAGCGCGCCATCCGCCAGCAGATCGCTTCGGCCATCAATCTGCTCGCCCATGTGACGCGGCTGTCCGACGGCTCGCGCCGCTTGACGGGCATCACCGAGATCACGGGCATGGAAGGGGACATCCTGACGACGCAGGACATCTTCGTGTTCGAGCGCACCGGCGTCAACGAGAGCGGGAAGGTCCTCGGCCGGTTCCGCGCAACCGGCATCCGGCCCAAGTGCGCCGACCGCATCGTCGCCTCTGGCAAGATGCTGCCGCAAGAGATGTTCGAGCACGTGAAGGCCGTCGCGTAGGCCACGGGAGAGCGGCCATGCTGATCGCGGTCATCGCCTTCCTCTTCGTCCTGACGCTCATCCTGGGCTCGTACTGGATGCTCGTCGTGCTGCCCGAGGGCCGGGAGCTGGCAGCACTGCGCCAGCGCTTGAAGTACGAGGCGCCCTC
>JBEQUD010000486.1:0-7473 GCA_040349235.1 Acidobacteriota bacterium | reverse complement strand
CGTCGGCCAGGACCAGGACGATGTCATCTTCGTGCCGTATACGACCGTCATGAAGAAGATGCGCGGCGTCACCTTCATCCAGCAGGTGACCGTGTCCGCGACCTCCGCGCGCACGACCGCCCAGACCGCCGACACCATTGCCGCGGCGCTCCGCGTCCGCCACAAGATTCAGCCGGGCGATCCCGACGATTTCATGGTGCGCACGATGGACGAGATCGCCAGCGTGCGCAAGGAAACCACGCAGACGATGACGGCCCTGCTGGCGGGCATCGCGGGCGTCTCCCTGCTGGTCGGCGGCATCGGCATCATGAACATCATGCTGGTGTCGGTCACCGAACGCACGCGCGAGATCGGGCTGCGCCTGGCCATCGGGGCGCGGGGCCGCGACGTCCTGCTCCAGTTCCTGGTCGAGGCGGTCGTGCTCAGCCTGTTCGGCGGGGGGATTGGCATCGCGCTCGGGGTCGGCCTGTCGAACGGGCTGACCTACTACCTCGCGTGGCCGACGACCGTCTCGCTCAATGCCGTGGCGGTCGCCTTCGGCTTCGCTGGGGCGACGGGCGTGTTCTTCGGCTTCTATCCCGCGCGAAGAGCCGCCGCGCTCGACCCGATCGAGGCGCTTCGTTTCGAATAGGATGCCTGTGACACGACCATCGATTCTGGCGCTCGGCGCCCCCACCGTCCTCGTTGCTGGCCTCGTCGCAGCCCTGGCCGCCGCCTGCACGCGCGGCGGCGACCCGAGACCGCCCGCGCCGGCCGCTGGCCGGGGGAGCGCGGCTGCACCCGCCGTCCCTGTCACGACCGCGAGCGTCGTCCGTAAGGCCGTTCCGCTGACCATCGACGCCATCGGCGCGGCCGAGGCCTACCAGACCGTCGCCGTGCGCGCCCAGGTCACCGGCGCGCTGACCGCCGTCCTGTTCAAGGAGGGCGACGACGTCAAGGAGGGCCAGGCGATCTTCGAGCTCGATCGCCGGCCGCTCGAAGCGGCCCTGGAGCAGGCGCGGGCGAACGTCGCGCGCGACGTCGCGCAGGAAGCCAACGCCCGCGCCAGCGCCGCGCGGTACCAGGATCTCTTCGTCCGTGGCATCTCGACGCGCGAGCAGGCCGATGCGGCCCGCACCGCGGCCGACGCGCTCGCCGCCACCCTGCAGGCCGATCGAGCGGCGGCCGACAACGCCGCCGTGCAGCTCCAGTACGCCACCATCACGGCGCCCGTCTCGGGCCGGACCGGCGCCTTGCTCGTCAGCAAGGGCAACTTGGTACGGGCCAACGATACGGCGCCGCTCGTCGTGATCAACCAGGTGGCGCCCATCTATGTGTCCTTCGCCGTCCCCGAAGGCCGGCTGCCGGAGCTCAAGCGGTATCTGGCGCTCGGCAGTGTCCGCGTCGATGCCACGCCGCCGAACGAGACCGCCAGGGCCGAGGGCACGATCACGTTCATCGACAATGCCGTTGATCCGGCAACCGGCCAGATCAAGGTCAAGGCTTCGTTCCCCAACACCGACCATCGCCTCTGGCCGGGCCAGTATGCGTCCGTCATCATCACGCTGAAGAACGATCCCAACGCGGTGGTGGTGCCGCTCGTGGCCGTACAGAACCGCGCCCAGGGGGCCTACGTGTTCGTCGTGACGCCCAACAAGACGGCCGAGATCCGCGATGTCCTCATCGATCGCCAGACGGGGGACGTCGCGGTCGTCAAGAACGGCCTGGTGCCAGGGGACGTGGTCGTCACCGACGGCCACATCCGCCTCGTGGGCGGCGTGAAGGTGGCCATCAAGGCAGGCCCGAGCGCCCCGGAGAGCCCGGCGATGCAGGAAGCCCCATGAATCTCTCCGAGGTCTTCATCCGGCGGCCCGTCACCACGACGCTCATCATGCTCGGCATGATGGTGTTCGGCGTGATGGCGTATCGCCTGCTGCCGGTCAACGACCTGCCGGTCGTCGATTTCCCGACGATTCAGGTGTCGGCGGCGCTGCCCGGCGCCAGCCCCGAGACGATGGCCTCGGCGGTCGCGCTGCCCCTCGAAAAACAGTTCTCGGCGATTGCCGGGCTGTCCTCCGTCAGCTCCGTGAGCCTCCAGGGCACGACGAACATCACGCTCCAGTTCGACCTGAGCCGCAACATCGACGCCGCCGCGCAGGATGTCCAGGCGATGATCGCGGGCGCGGCCCGGCAGCTCCCGCCGAGCATGCCGGCCCCGCCGTCGCTCACGAAGGTCAACCCGACGGAGACGCCCGTCATCTTCCTAGTGCTGCAGTCTGACACGCTGCCGCTGTCCATGGTGGACGAACAAGGCCAATCCCTCGCGCAGCGCCTCTCGATGGTGAACGGCGTCGCCCAGGTGAGCGTCCAGGGTTCGGCCAAGTACGCCGTGCAGATCGACGTCAACCCGAACAAGCTGGCCGCGCGCGGCATCGGCATCGACGAGGTCGCGACGGCCATCACCAACGCGAACGTCAACTTGCCGACGGGCACGATGTACGGCGATCAGAAGAACTTCGTCGTGCAGGCCAACGGACAGCTCTTCCGCGCCGCCGCCTACGCCCCCATCGTGCTCGCCTACCGGAACGGCAGCCCCGTCCGCCTGTCCGAGGTGGCGCATGTCTACGACAGCGTGGAGAACACCCGCCAGCGTTCGTGGTTCCGCGGCAAGCGCTCCATCTATCTCGTCATCGACAAGCAGCCGGGCACGAACGTGGTGCAGGTCGTGGACGCGGTCAACGCCCTGGTCCCGACCCTCGCCGCGCAGCTGCCGGCCGGCATCACCCTTCAGCCGCGCCTCGATCGGTCGGCGGCCATTCGCGCATCAGTGGCCGACGTCAAGTTCACGCTGGTCCTCACCGTGCTGCTCGTGGTCGCCGTCATCTTTCTCTTCCTGCGCAACGCCTCGGCCACCATCATCCCCAGCCTCGCGCTGCCCGTGTCGCTGGTCTCGACCTTCGCCCTGATGTACGAGCTGGACTACACGCTCGACAACCTGTCGCTGATGGCGTTGACCCTCTCGGTGGGTTTCGTCGTGGACGACGCGATCGTCATGCTCGAGAACATCCTTCGCCACATGGAAATGGGCAAGGCGCCCATGCGCGCGGCCCTCGACGGGTCCAAGGAGATCGCGTTCACGATCGTCTCGATGACCCTCTCGCTCACGGCCGTCTTCATCCCGGTCCTGTTCATGGGGGGCGTCGTCGGCCGGCTCCTGCACGAGTTCGCGGTGACGATCAGCGTGGCGATCCTCGCGTCGGGCTTCGTGTCCCTGAGCCTCACGCCGATGCTCTGCAGCCGTTTCCTCGTGCCCCCGCACAGCGCGGCGCACGGCGTCCTGTACAACACGACCGAACGCATGTTCGACGCCTGGCTGCGCTTCTACGACCGGACCCTGCGTCTGACGCTGCGCTACCGCGCGGCCACGATGGCGTTCTCGCTGGCGCTGATTGTCGCGACCGGTTATCTCTTCACGATCGTGCCCAAAGGCTTCCTCCCGAGCGAGGATCTGAACCGCATCAACGTGAACACCGAGGGCAGCCCCGGCGTCGGCTACGAGGAAATGGTGCGGCACCAGGCGCAGGTCGCCGCCATCCTGGACCAGGATCCGAACATCATGGCCTTCTCGACCAGCGTCGGCTTCGGCCGCGGGGCGACCGGCACCAACCAGGGCAGCCTCAACATCGAGCTGTTCCCGCGGAGCCAGCGCAGGATGTCCGCGGACGACATCATGCAGGCCCTGCGGCCGAAGCTCTCCCAGATTCCGGGCCTGCGGGTCTTCATGACCAACCCGCCGCCCATCACGGTCGGCGCCCGGGGCGCCCGCGCCCTCTATCAGCTCACGCTGCAGGACAGCGATACCAGCGAGCTGTATCAGTGGGCGCCGGTCCTCGAAGAGAAGATGCGCGCCGTTGCCGGCCTCGAGGACGTCAACAGCGATCTGCAGCTGAAGAACCCACAGGTCGCGGTAGACATGGATCGGGATCGAATCGCGTCGCTCGGCCTCACCGTCAATCAGGTCGAGACGGCGATGTACAACGCCTACAGCACCAGGCAGGTATCGCAGATCTATGCGGCGAACAACCAGTACCAGGTGCTGCTCGGCGTGGCCCCCGAGTTCCAGAACGATCCGGCCGCCCTCGCGCAGTTGCGGGTCCGGTCGTCCACGGGACGTCTCGTCGCGCTGGAGAGCGTCGCCAGAACCAGGACCAATGTCGGGCCCCTCACCGTCAACCATACCGGCCAGCTGCCGTCGGTGACCATCGCCTTCAATCTCCGTCCGGGCGTGCCGCTTGGCGACGCCACCAAGGCGGTCCAGGCGCTCGCGGCCGCGACGCTGCCCTCTACCATCTCCACGACGTTCCAGGGAACGGCACAGGCGTTCCAGGATTCGCTGCGGGGCCTCGGCGTCGTCCTGGTGATGGCCATCGTCGTGATCTACATCGTCCTGGGCATCCTCTACGAGAGCTTCACCCACCCGCTGACCATTCTGTCGGGGCTGCCCTCCGCGGGGTTCGGCGCACTCATCACGCTGCTCGTGTTCAAGACCGATATGAGCCTCTATGCGATGGTCGGGATCATCATGCTCGTCGGGCTCGTCAAGAAGAACGGCATCATGATGGTGGATTTCGCGGTCGAGGCCCAACGCGAACAGGGCGTGTCACCCCTTGATGCCATCCACGAGGCGTGCCTCGTGAGGTTCCGGCCCATCATGATGACGACGATGGCGGCGCTCGTCGGCACGCTGCCCATTGCCATGGGGGTCGGGGCCGGCGCCGAGTCGCGCCGGCCGCTCGGCCTCGCGGTGGTCGGGGGCCTGCTCGTGTCCCAGCTCCTGACGCTCTACATCACGCCGGTCTACTACGTGTACATCGAGACCGCCCGGCTTCGCCTGGCGGCACGGGGACGCCGCCCTGGCAGTGAGACGGCCGACGCCCGCGCCGTAGTCTAGACTTGAATGCAGCTGGCATTCGGGCCAGGACGCGCTCAGAGGGCCGCGACGAGTTCGGCAACGGACAGTCCCGAGAGGGGGTCCACCATGTCCGGGGCGATTTCCACCAGGGGCCCGAGCACGAAGCGGCGCGTGCGGAAGCGGAGATGGGGGACGACGAGGCCCGGCTCGTCGATCTGAACCGCGCCGAAGAGGATCAAGTCGAGGTCGAGCGTGCGTGCCGCGTTGGCGCGTGGCCGGGCACGTCCGCGCTCGAGCTCGATGGCGAGCAGGAGGTTCAGCAGGTCGCGCGGCGTGCCGCTCGAGCTGCCGACAAGAGCCGCATTGAGGAACAGCCCCTGCGGGCCGCGCATCGCAACCGGGATGGTCTCATGGAAGCTCGAGACGCGGACGCCGTCCAGCACCCCGCGCAGGCGCGCAACCGCGTGCTCGAGGTGGGCGGCGCGGTCGCCCACGTTGCTGCCGAGCGCAATCGCGACGGGCACGAGATCGGCCACCGATTAACGCGTCCCCGTTGCGGCTGCCACGCCCCGACTACTTACTCGATCCAGCGTGACGACAGTACCTCGCCGCGGGCGGCGTCCTGCTGCGCGGCGCGCCGGCCCAGCAGATCCGTGCGTCCGGCGAGCGCCTGCTCGAAGAACCGCTTCTGCTCGAGCGTCTCGCCGAGAATCAGACGGAGCATCTTCGCGTGGCGCGCGTTGTCCATCGCCTCGACGCGGGGACGCCAGCGATCGACGAACGCCTGTGCGCCGGCAACATCCTCCTCGAGGGTACGGCGCACGGCGTCGGCGCCGCGGCCGGGCGGCGGACCCGGCGTGGCGCTCGGGTCCGTGACCGCCCCACCCAGTTCCGCTATCGCGGTGGAGAGCCACGACACCTGGACCTCTTCGCGGTTCACGATGTACTGGTAGGTGTTGTTGACGTCGTATTGGGCCATCTGCCGCGCGCCCACTTCGTGACGCAGCAACAGCGCGAGCTTCTCGCCGCGGAATTCCTGCAGCAGCGACAGTACGTCCGTCACGAGCTCTGCTTCTCTTTGCAGGCGATGCAGACGCGTGTCCACGGAATCGCATTCAACCGCGCCGGGGCAATCGGCCCCCCGCAGTCGCGACAGACGCCGTAGGTATCCTTCTCGATGCGCCCGAGCGCCTCCTCGATGGCCTGCAGGATCTTGGCGTCCGTCTGCTTCAGCTTCAGCTGGATATGCACTTCGTTGTTGCCGCTGGCCTGGTCGGCCATGTCGCCCTGCCGCGTGTTGTTCTCCATCGAGGCCTGGAGCGGCTTGATGCCGCCCGTACCGAGGATTTCGACCCGCTTCTTCAAGAGCGCGTCCTTGTACGCCTGCACGTCCATGTACACTCCCCACCCGGCAGGGCTCCCGCTCACGACGGGGCCCGAACAACTGTCAATGATAGCACCGCCACCCGCGGGGCGACGCGTCGCCCCGCGGCGTGCGTCATTCGGCGCGGAGCGTCCCGAGCGGCTTGCTCCGGAGGACGTCCAAACTCGCCAGGACGCCGACCGCGCCGACCAGGACGGCCGTCGCACCCACGCCAATCGTGTGCTCCGCGACGGAGACCCGCCACGGGATATCCAGGGCGTAGCGGCTCACCCCCCATGTCAATGCCACGGCAGCAATCGAACCGACCAGGCCGGCCAGGAGCCCGAGCACCGTGTACTCGAACACAAGCATCTGCGCCATGTGCCGGGTGCTGGCGCCGAGGGTGCGGAACACGGCCGCTTCATAGGCTCGCTGGTATTTGGTCATCGCGACGGCGCCAATCAGAATAAGCAGGCCGCTCACCAGCACGAGCGCGCCGACGACGGTGATGGCGATCGTGACCTTGCCCATCACGTCACGGATGGTTTCCAGGATGTCGTGGAAGTCAATCACGGATACGTTCGGATACCGCGCGACGAGATCGTGCTGGAACCGAGCTCGCGCGGCAGGCCCGGGTGGGCCCTTGAGCGGGGCGATGAAGGTCTGGGGCGCGG
This sequence comes from Acidobacteriota bacterium, assembly GCA_040349235.1. Classification (GTDB taxonomy): domain Bacteria; phylum Acidobacteriota; class Vicinamibacteria; order Vicinamibacterales; family CAVVIG01; genus JBEQUD01. The sequence goes on along the minus strand of JBEQUD010000486.1, from coordinate 545 downwards.
CATCGAGCACGCCCGGCCTGAACACGAACATGAAACCGCCGTTGCGCGAATCGCGCCACTCGACGTTGCGCACGCTCGTCACGCGGGCATCGACCACGCGGCCCAGAATATCGAAGCGGACGGTGTCCCCCAGGTTGATGCCGGCCCGCTCGTGCAGCCCCTCCTCGACGGAGACCTCGGCCTCCGGCGAGGCCCCGGTCCAGAACCGCCCCGCCACGACGCGCTCGTTCGCTTCGAGGTGATCCCGGTAGGTCACCGTGTATTCACGCAGGAGGCCGCGCGCGCCCCGAGACGCGTCGTCCCGGCCGGGCGCCGATCGCGCGTCCTCGACGGTTCCCGCCTCGACACCGCCGACGCTGACCACGCGGGCGCGGAGCACCGGCAGGAACTGGCCGTGTCCCGTGCCGGTGGCGGGGTCGGCGAGAAAGGCGCGGACCCCCTCGACCTGGGTCCGCTGGATGTCGAGGAGGAACATGTCCGGCGCGTCCTCGGAGACCTGGACGGTGAACTCGTCGAGGAGGCTGCCCTGCAACGACCGGATGCCG
>JBEQUD010000458.1:0-3282 GCA_040349235.1 Acidobacteriota bacterium | reverse complement strand
CCACGCCGGGTGATAAGCGCAAGCATTTGGCCACATATCGATGGCTGATCCCTGGTCAGTCTACGTACTGTCTGTGTACAACTCGAGACGAGCCAGGACGGCGATGGGATGTCGCGACATCCAGGGCCTTTTGTCCACGCCGCGCCCGACATTGCAAAGTCCTGCGTGCATATTCCCGAAGCTGCGGCACGTCAGCTCTCGGCGGGCATCTTCTTTCGGAGGGTCGTGCGGTTGACGCCAAGGATCGCGGCGGCCTTGACCTGATTGCCGTTGGTGATGGTCAGGGCTTCGCGAACCAGGGTCGCTTCGACGACGTCCACGATCTCGTGATACACGGAGGACGATGTCGTCGTGCCCGAGCCGGCGACAATGCGCTCCTGGAGCGCCGCGCGCGCCGATTCCGCGAGATCCGAATCGACATCACCACGCACGGGCCCTTGGCGCCGCGCGAGGCTGCCGGCGATGGCGTCGAGCGTGATGACGTCGCCGCGCGCCAGGATCGACGCCCGCTTGATGACGCGCTCGAGCTCGCCGACGTTGCCGGGCCACGAGTGGGCCTCGAGCGCGCGCGTCACGTCGTCGTCCACGCCCTTGATCGTACGGTCGAACTCGGCGTTGAACCGCTGGAGGAAGTGGCGCGTCAGGAGCGGGATGTCCTCGCGTCTGGCGCGCAAGGTCGGCAGCGTGACCGTGACAACCGCGAGGAGCGCGTGGAGGTCGCGGTTGAACGACCCGGCGCTGGCCAGATCTTCGAGGTTCTTCTCGGTCGTGCCCACGATCCTCGCCCCGGTGGACCCTTCCCGTGGGCGGGGCGTGGCAAGGACCTCGGCCAGGCGCCGCTGGAGTCCGGCGGGCAGCGCGTCGATGTCGGCCAGGTGCAGCGTTCCTGCGGCAGGATCGGTGAGCCGGGCCTCGAAGTCGCCGTCCGAGACGGCAGCGCATGCGACCACGCGAAGCGGCTGGTCCCTCCGCCCGCTGTTCTCGTGGATGGTCGCCACGACCAGGTGCTTGCCCGTGCCGTGTTCCCCGACGACCAGGGTCGGCACGTCCACGGTCGCGAGACGGCCGATCGTCTTGTAGACCTCGCGCATGGCGGCTGCGTCGCCCACGAGCCTCGGGCGCGCCTCGTCGCCCGGGGCCTCGCCTGTGGCCTCGATCGTCGGGCGGGACGCCAGCGCCTTGCGAATCACCGCCCGCAGTTCGTCGAGGTCGAGGGGCTTGGTCAGGTAGTCGAACGCGCCCGCGCGGATGGCGTCGATCGACGTCTGGCTCGTGCCGTAGCCGGTCATCATCACGACGGAGACATCCGGAAACCTGCCGCGGATATCCTGGAGGGCCTGCAGGCCGTCCACGCCCGGCATCCGCACGTCCATCATCACGAGGGCGGGGCGGCGCTCGGCGATGAGCCGCACGGCCTCTTCGGCGTTGCTGGCAATCCGGTACTCGTGCCCCTCGTACCCGAGGAATTCGCGGAAGGCGGCGGAGACGGACTGGTCGTCATCGACCACGAGGATGTCAGACATGTGTTCCTGCGGGAGTTCCGATGTCGCCGGCGGCTGGTGTCGAAATCGGCAGCGTGATTCGCGCGAGCGTGCCCCTGGGCGCGACGGACGTCAGCTGGATGGTGCCGCCGTGGGCCTGGACAACCGCTTTCACGTTGACCAGACCGAGGCCGACGCCGTCCCGCTTGGTCGAGACGAACGGATCGAACAACCGATCGCGGATGCCCGGGTCGATGCCAACCCCGTCGTCGGCGATGTCGAGCACCAGGCTCTGGCCATCCTTCCCGGGAACGAGTGCGATCGTCAACGTTCCGCCCACCGGCATGGCGTCGGCCGCGTTGCCGACGACGTTCAAGAGGGCCTGGCGGAATCGCGCCTCGTCCAACGGGACGAGAGGAAGATGGTCTGCGATCGTGCACCGCACGTCAATCTTGCGATGGGTCAGCTGGAGGGCCAGTTGACGCTGCACGTCGAGCACGACGTCGCCGAGCGCCGTGGGCTGGCGGGTCAACTCGCCCGGGCGCGCCAGCTCGATGAGATTCCTGACGACGGACTCCACGAGATCGACATTGTGGAGCACGGCCCCGATAAGCGGGGACGCGGTCGTGTCCTGCCCGTAGCGCGAGCCGAGCAACTGCGTGTGCATCTTGATGGACGACAGGGGGTTTCTGATCTCGTGGGCGACGCGGGCCGCCATCAGCCCGGCGAGCGCCAGCTTCTCCGACCGTAAGAGCGCCCCTTGCGATTGGCCGAGCCGGTCGAGCATGTCGTTGAAGGCGGCCCCCAGGCGTCCGACCTCGTCGTCGCCGACGGGCGCACGCCCGCCGGATCCCTCTGGGGAAACCGTGCGCGTGAAGGCCACCAGCGCGTCGAGGGGCGCGGTGACGCGCCGGGCCACGAACTGGCTGACGACAATCATCAGCAGCAGGCTGATCGTCGTCACGAGGAGGATGCTCCGGGTAATCGCGCGTGTGATCGCGGTGAGTTCAGAGGTGTCGGCCGCCACCGCCACGACCGTGCCGGCACGCGATTGCAGGGTGCGGTAGGCGACGATGAGGGGCGTCGGCCCCGGGACGTGCCGGACGACGGCAGAGCCGTCGGTGCGTCCGAGGGCGTCGCGCGCCGCATCCGGTGTCGCGACGCGCGCCAGCACCGAACCGCGCATGCCGTCGGCGAATGTGGTGGCCAGGACGTCGCCCGCTACCGTAAACGTGGTGATGTCGGCGCCGGCGATCTGGCGCGCGCTCCTCAGGATTTGGGGGTTCAGGGCGAAGTCGCTCTGGCTCAAGACGGTGGCCGCGTCGCTGACTTGCGCGACGACGCGGGATTCGAGCGTGCGCGACAGCAGCGAGCGTGCCACGAAGGCCGCGCCGGACGTCGTGACGATCGCGACCAGCGCGAACGGAATCACGATCCGCTGTTGGATGCCGAGGTGCGTCTTCATGCGCGCGCTGGCGACCCGGGTGCCTAGCCGACCGGCCGCGCCCGCCGGCTGCAGCCGTCCACCCAGCCCTGCTTACGCGCCCGCGCATAGGTGTCGTCGGCCGGGGGGCCGCTCCCTTCCTGCAGGAGGGTGGGGTAGTTGTCCGCGCGAGTTGGCCCCTTTCTGGCCGCGACGTTCGAACTCATGCGGTTAACTGTAGCGTCCCGAGTGCCCCCGGACAAGAATCACGGCCATTGGCGGCGACGGCTGGCTTTCCTGGGCTTGTCGCCGGAGACTGCCGATACACTGATCGGCCATGGGAGCATCCGCTATTGCGACACCAACGTTGCGAGCAGC
>JBEQUD010000455.1:0-18841 GCA_040349235.1 Acidobacteriota bacterium | reverse complement strand
CATCGACGCCCGGACGGCCGTCCGGCCGTTGCCGAACACGTCGTAGGCCACGCCCATGCGGGGGGTGATATCCCGAATCCGAGCACCGTCCGCGGCAGGAAACGAGACGTTCCGTGTTGGCGCGAGGGGCACCGGGCCGAGCGACTGGTCAGGAAAGCTCGTCTTGTAGTCGTCGTACCGAAGGCCGCCCGTAAACGTGAAGCGCTTCACGGTCCACCGGTCCTGGATGAACAGGTCGATGTCCCGTCCGCGGATTTCAAAGGAGCGCGGATCGGCAAACAGGGTGATCTGGTTCGGCACGCCGTTCGTGAACCGGTAGCGGGTCTGGGAGTCGTTCATGTTCTGGTACGACTGGTTCTTGGTCCGCTCTGTCTGGAACCCGGCCTTCAGGGAGTGCGCGCCGGTGACGAAGGAGATCGACCCGCGCACGTTGTAGTTGCGGTTGACGTTCTCGTTGGCCTCGCTGCCGTAGTTGCGATAGGTGAGGTCGAGGCCGTTGTCCACGACCGAGATGATCGAGGGGGAAAGGTTCATCGCCCCGGACGTTCGGATGCCGTCGTAGCGGTAGAGCGCCGAGGCATCGAAGACGAGGCGGTTGCTGATCGGCGCGGTGTAGCTGAGCGACGTGAACCGGGCCACGGGCAGGTACCGGGACGGCTGCGCCTCTGGCGCCTGCGCCGCCGAGCCCTGCGGGCAGGAGCAGCGCACCTGTGTGTCGTGGTAGAAGGCGAACTTGTTCTTGGGCGTCGCCTGCCAGGTGAGCCGGCCGTTTTCGCCGTAGAAGAGGATGTCGATATTCGAGTATTCCCCGTTCGGGTTCGCCACGTACGTCCACGCGGCCGGGTTCCCGACGTTCAGGTTCGGGTAGACCGGAATAACCGTTGTGTTGCGCGTGCGGTTGACCGCCGCGAAGAACCACAACTTGTCTCTCTTGATGGGACCACCGAAGGCCGGGTTGAAGTTGTAGGTCTTCAGCAGGGGCTTGAGCGGATTCGGCTTCGGAAATCCGGCCGCCGCAAGGCGATCGGTGTAGTTCGAGGTCTGGAGCGCCGGGCCGGCGCCGTCCACGAAGAGGCTGCCGCGGAACAGGTTGCCGCCTTCGCGCGGGATGATGTTCAACCGCACGCCGCCGGAGAACTCCTCGGCCGATCCGCCTGCGGTGTCGATCGTCAGCTCCTGGATGCTCCCCATGTTGACCTGGAAGTCGGTGTTGTTGCCCGCGGCCGCCTGGAGCGGCAGGCCTTCCATCAGCAAGCGCTGGTCGTTCGGCGCGCTGCCGTGGATGGAGGCCTGCGGGGTGATGCCCAGGGCCGACCCGCCGACGTCGGCGACGTTCGGGTTGCCGCTGCCACCCTGCACGGACAGGCCGGGAATGAGTGTCGCGACGGCGTGAATGGTGCGTGAGGTGGGCACCGAGTCGAGCAGTTCGTGGCTGATCGAACGCTCGGTTTCCGTTCCTTGGACGTCCACGAGCGGCGCCGCGCCGGTGACGGTGATCGTTTCCTCGACCGAGCCGACCTTGAGATCCGCGTTGATCGTGGCCGTGGCTGTGCCGGCGAGTTCGACGCCCTCGCGCTTGACCGAGCTGAAGCCGGTCAGCGTGAAGGTGACGTCGTAGCTGCCCGGGCGCAGATCGACGATGCGGTACTGCCCGGTGTCGTTGGTGACGGCGCTCTTCACCTTTTCGATCAGCACGGGGCTGGCGGCCTCGACCGTCACGCCCGGCAACACCGCGCCGGAGGCGTCCTTGACCACCCCCGAGATGACCGCTTGCGCGAACGCCGCCCTTGGCGCAAGCGTGGCGACCGCAAGCCCAACGATCGCGAGACGAACGAGCTTGGCTCTACACATCAGTCTGACCCTCCGGAAACACTGCCGATACAATTTCTTTACGGGCAGTTTCTATAGCACGGGGAGAAAGTGTCAACATCCCTATAAATGGGTATAGGGCGCGGCGGTGTATTCTGGTGTCTCTGCCGCTCCCCCCTTCCGAGTACGACCGCTTCGCGGACATTTATGCTGTGTGGACCGATACGGCCGGGTCCACGCACGCCAATCTCCCGTTCTACGTGGACCGCTACCGGGAGACGGATGGCCCCGTCGTGGAGCTCGGCGTCGGCGACGGGCGGATTGCGGTTGCTGCGGCGGCAGCGGGGTGTTCGCTCGTCGGCGTGGATCTGTCCTCGGCCATGCTCGACCGCTGCCGCCAGCGGGCCGCCGACGCGAACGTCCTGGACCGGCTGACCCTGCTGCAGGCGGACTTCCGAGACTTCGTGTTGCCGGAACCCGCCGCGCTCATCGCCCTGCCGTATCACAGCCTCGGTCACCTCCCGACGTTGGACGACAAGCGTCTCGCGGTCGCGCACGTGTTCTCGCAGCTGCGGCCGGGCGGCCGATTCGTGTTCGACGATTTCCTGATGACGCCCGCGCTCGCCGCCTACATGCGGCAAGTCCAGCTCCGCGCGGAGTACCGGGACGCCGCGGGCGGCGACCGGCTGCTCTGGGTCACCTCGCTCGTTGACGAGTCGGCGCAGACCATCCGGGTCGTGACGTGGGAAGATGAGGTCGATGTCAGCGGGCGGCTCGGCCAGCGCCGCTACCGTCGCCTCAGCCTCAGCTGGCTCGAACCGGCGCAGGCGCGGGCGCTCGTGACCGAAGCGGGATTCGTCATCGAGGCCTGCTACGGGGATTTCGACGGCACGCCGTTCTCGGACCGGACCGCGCACGAGCAGGTCTGGGTGGCGCAGCGGCCGGCATGAGCGCCGCAGGATGAGCGCCCCATAGTGGACAGGGAGAATCGGCGAGGATGATTGGGACGGCCGGCCTCAAGGGCCTTCAGGTGCAATGCGTCGTCGGCATCTACGAGCACGAGCGCCGCGCGCCGCAGACCGTGATCGTCGATGTCGAGTTGGACTACGATTTCTCCGCGGCCGCGGCCTCCGACGCCATCGGCGACGCCGTGGATTACGACGGTGTCGCGCGGGCAGTCACCGAGTTGCTCGACCGTCGTCGGTTCCAGCTCATCGAAACCATGGTGGAAGAAACGGCGGCGATGCTGCTCGCGCAGTTGCCGACCGTCGAGGCGGTCCGGGTCGAGGTCCGTAAGCCCGCGGCTGTGCCGGCGGCTGCCTGCTCGTTCGTGCGGGTGGAGCGGCGCCGCTCGTGAGCGCCGAGGGCCAGCAACCCGTCGCGCGGCCGGTGGCGGTCGTGACCGGCGGGGCCAGGCGGCTCGGGCGCCATCTCTGCAGCGTCCTGGCGCTCCGCGGCTACGATGTCGTCATCCTCTACCGTGATTCCGAGGCCGACGCGCGGTCGCTCGAGGCGGCGATCGTGGCAGGCGGCGGCCGCGCGCGCAGCCTCGCGGTGGATGTGGCCGTCGAAGCACAGGTGGCCGCCGTGTTTCGTGACATCGCGGCCCGCGAAGGGCGCGTGGACGTTCTCGTCAACAACGTCGGCAACTACAACCCGCAGCGGGTGACCCGCCTCGACCCCGCCGTGTGGGACGCGACGATCGCGACCAACCTGTCCGGCGCGTACTACTGCTGCTTCCACGCGCTCGCGCTGATGCCCGATGGCGGGCACATCGTCAACATCGGCATGGCGGGCCTCGAAGGCATCCGCGCCAACGTCAACGGGACGGACTACTACGTCAGCAAGACGGGCCTGCTCGTCCTCACGCGCGCACTAGCCGCGGGTTACGCCGATCGCCGCATCCGGGTCAACATGGTGTCGCCCGGGCAGCTCGAGAACTCCGTCGATCTGCCCTCGCCCGACCAGATGGGGCGCACGGTGCCGCTCGGGCGCGCCGGCACGCTCCAGGATGTGGCGCAGGCGATGGAATACCTGCTGGACGCGACGTATGTGACCGGCGAGAACATCAACGTGTCGGGCGGCTACCGCCTCTGACCCGTCGTCCAGCATGAAGGTGACGGCGAGCGCGCTCGAGCCCCTCTGGGAGCGAGGAGCCGAGTGGGAGCGGCGCCTGGCGATGGTGTGCGACGCGCGCCGGTTCCTCTATCTCTCCACCTATTACATCGAACACGACGCCTACGGGGTCGCGATGCTCGACGCGCTCGACGACGCCCAGCGCCGGGGCGTCGCCGTCAATCTCCTCCTCGACGGCTTCGGCCAGCAGCTCGGTGGCGTCCTGATGACCTCGGACCAGAAGGCGGCGCTTGCCTCACGGCTGGATGCGCTCGTCCGTGCGGGAGCCGTCGTCACGACCTATCGGCCCCGGCGGCGGATCCAGCGGTGGCTCGGCGGCGGGCACCACGTGAAGATTCAGGTGTCGGACGGGGGCGCCGCCATCTTCGGCAGCGGCAACATCACGAAGACGTCGTTCGAAGGCTGGAACGAATACGCGGTGTGGCTCCGCGGGCCGGTCGTCCGGACGCTGCTGGAGAGTTACGAGACGATCGGTGGGTCCGTTGATGCCTCGCACCTCCGTCACCTGGACACGCTCGATGGGGCGTGCGTCGGGGACATCGTGCTCGACTACTGGGTGTGCAATCCAAACCTATGTCAGGGCGTGTTCGGCCCGCTCGGTTGGCCGGGGCCGAACGTCGTCACGGACCGTCTCGTGGGCATGGTGGCGTCGGCGCGGACGTCCGTCGTCCTCACCAGCTTCTATTTCAAGCCGGTCGAGGCGCTCGTCGCAGCCCTGGCCGACGCCGCGCGGCGCGGCGTGCAGGTCGAGATCCACCACTCGCACCGGGATGCGCTGCCGGCGACCGAGCTCGCGTGGATTGCGGCGGCCGCCCACTACCCGCGCTTGCTGCGCGCCGGCGTCCAGATCCACGAGAATCGGCACGGCGAACACTCGAAGATCGTGCTCGTTGACGACACCTGGGTGGCGTTTGGGAGCTACAACTTCGAGCACGCGGCCCACGACCGGCTGGCCGAAGCGATGCTGGCCAGCCGCGACGAGCGGGCCGTCCAGCCAGCGCGCGCGATCCTCGAAGAGGTGCGCCGGCACCCCGACAACGTGCGGGTGACGACCGACATGCTTCGCGCCCTTCCGGCGCGACTGCGCCGCAAACGGCACGTGCTCGGGCCGTTGAAGCGCTGGATGTGAATGCCGTCATCCAGGGAAAGACGAGGGCGAACGTGACGGACGGGTCTCTGCGATTCAAGGAAATCGAACACAAGTACGTCGTCGATGACACATTCGACCTGGCACGCTTCCGCGACGCGCTGGCGGCGCTCGGCCCGGTCCGTTCGTACCAGGTTCGTGTGCGCGATCGCTACTACCTGACGGACGGCGGCCTGGCGCGGCGGTTCCTCCTGCGGCACCGGTTCGACGCCCAGCTGCAGCAGTTGACGATCAAGGCCCTCGGTGCCGACACCGAGGTGCGCGACGAGATCAATCTCGACTTGGGACAACACGCCGGCGATCAGGAGGTACAGGTCGCGGCGTTCGTGGCGCAGCTGGGTGCCGTGTGGTCCGACACCGTACACAAGGACGTGGACGTGTGGTATTTCCCGGACGCCGAGGTCGTGCACTATGTGGCCAGCAGCGGGGAGCGGTCGATCCGCTGCGTCGAGTTCGAGGCCACGCGTGGAGACACTGTTGACGCGGCGCTGGCCATCGTCGAGCGCCTCGAGCGTGCAACCAGCTTCGCCGGGCACGTGCGCGCCCAGGTCTCGCTGCCGCAGCTGCTCTTTCCGGAGCTCGTCGCGCGGCTGGCCGGTGTATGAGCCGGACGCACGAGCGCTCGTTGGAGAGTGTCGCGTGGCGCCCTTTGGCACGCGGGGCGCTGGCCGGCCGCGCGCCTCGCGCGTCCCGGTGATAAGATGCCCGCGCGCCGGGCACGAGGCGGCCAAGACGAGGCGTCGCCGTGCCATCCAGTCAGGAGTCCATCATGCGAGTCGGTCGTGTTGCTCGTCGTGCCGCGCGTGCGGTGCTCGTCGCAAGTGCCGTGGTCCTGCCGGCGTCGCACGCCGCCGCCCAGACCATGGTCGAATACAGCTCGGAAGCAAGATTCCAGCTCGACCTGCACGTGCCCGATGCCGCGCTCGCTCCGTTCCTTCCGTCGGGATGGACGCCGAACGTGATGGCCCAGGGCGCGGCCAAAGATTGCAATCTGCGCGCGGTGTTCATCGACCGCGTCACCATCAACGGGCCGGACGGGAAGCCCGTCGGGAAGGGGTCGAATCGTCTCGTCTACCTTGTCGCGCCGGTCAAGGATGCGAGCGGCGCGGCCGTGCAACTCGTCGTTGGCGGGCTGACGGAGGACACCGCAGATGCGCCCGGCCCATTTGGCGTCTACCTCCAGGCCACGACGCACACGATGCAGCGGACGACCTCGAGCGGCGCCTCGGGCCCGATCCTCGATTCGCAGGACTGGGTGTTCGCGGCGGCCACCGGCGAGCGCCTCGAGTTGCACATCAAGTACGATCGCGGCGTCGGCAACAAGGGGAATCCCTCGGACACGAAGTTCTATTCCGCGAAGAATCCCGCCTTTTATCAGATTTCCCGCCAGGAGCAGGTCCTCGACATCGTGCGCAACACGACAACGACACCGCCCGACCGCGTGAAGGAGTTCACGTTCACGGCTTCTGGCGGCAGCTACGCCAAGATGTTCGACGGCACGCAGAAGGTCCTCAGTTGGGACAACATCCTCTGGGTGAATCGTTCCGTCCTCGTGCCGTGACACGCGAACTCCCCTTCGCCTGCCGAGCGGCTACGGGGAAGCCCTCTCGATACTGGGTTTGCGCGACAGTTTCCGTTGCAGGGACCGGCGATGCATGCCGAGTTCGCGGGCGGCTTCCGAGATGTTGCCGCCGCAGTCGGTCAGGACGCGGTTCAGGTGCTCCCATTCGACCCGGGCGAGCGACGGTGTGTCCATCGGCAGATCGCGTGGCCTGGCGGACAGGCCGCGCTCGAAGGCGGCAAGAATCCGGTCGGCATCGGTTGGCTTGGTCAAGTAGTGTGCGGCGCCGAGCCTCACGGCTTCGAGTGCTGTCGCGATGCTGCCGTACCCGGTCAAGACGACGACGATGGTGGCCGAATCGATGGCCTTTAGTTCACGGACCACATCAAGGCCCGAGTCGTCGCCCAGCCGCAGATCGACGACCGCCATCTCCGGGCTGTCGCGCCGGGCCGTGGCGATGGCCGAGGCGGCAGCGGCGACACCGATGACGTCGTAGCCGCGCGATCCAAGCGCGGTGACCAACACATGGCGAAAGGCGGTGTCATCTTCGACGACGAGGATCGTGGGGAGGACCTTGGCGCTCATGACGTCGCGTGCGCGGGGATCTGGAGCACGACCGCCGTGCCGGCTCCCGGCGTCGATTGCCAGTGCAACGACCCGCCCATCTGACTGGCGAACGAACGGGCCAGAAAAAGACCGAGTCCCACACCTGCCCCGATGGGCTTGGTGGTGAAGAACGGCTCTCCCGCATGCTCCGCCTGCTGCTCACTCATGCCGCGGCCGCGATCGATCACGTTGACGGACAAGTCCTGTTCGACGCGCTCGATGCGAAGCGTGACTCGCTGATCGGGGGTCGAGGCATCGAAACCATTGCGGACGAGCGCAATGATCGTCTGCCGCAACGGTTCCGCCGGGACCCGTGCGACGACCGGATTGCTCGGTAAGCTGACGTCGAGCCGGCGCGACAGCGATTCGCCGAGCCGGTATCTCACTTCGTCGATCAGCTGCGGGAGCGCGATCTCGGTCTCCTCGATCGATTCGGCAGACGCGCGACCACTTAGCTGGTCGAGCACCGTCTTGCAGCGCTCGACTTCAGCGCGAATCATTGCTGCGTACTCGGCGGCGCTGTCGGGCGGTTCGCCACCGTGGCGCAGTTGCTGGACAAGTTCCGTGGCAGCCGTGCTGATGGTGCTGAGCGGTGTGGCCAGTTCATGTGCAGCTCCAGCTCCCAGCGACAGCAGCGCCGCGAGTCGGTCGCTGCGTGCGGCAGCCGCGCGCGCTTCGGTCAGTTCGGCCTCTCGGCGTTCAAGCGCTTCGGATACGCGGCTGACGAAATGGGCAATCAGGCCAGACGCGGCCGTCAGCGCCACCCACATGCCGGCAAGATGCAGCGTCATCACGCGACCGCTGTACAGCGGATCGGCGAATTCCAGCGGTCGGCTGTAGAAGAAGATCAGGGCGAATGCGGCATTCGAACCGAGCGCCACCCCGAGGGCCCATCGGTGCCCGAGCGCCACGGCGGCCAGCGTGATGCCGACAAGATAGATGATGCTGAACGGGTTGAGCGAACCGCCCAGCAGATAGAGCACACCGGTCAGCAGACCGACGTCGAGCAGCAGCACGCCGCCGATGATGCTGCGGCGTGGCGCCGGGGCGCTGAGCTGCAACGTCAACGCGCCGTTGGTGCCAGCGAGCGCGAAGAGCAGGACCAGCGCCATCGGCGGCAGTACGACGCTCCAGAAGATGTGCGCCGCCCAGCCCGCCGCCGCCAGCGCGCCGATGGACACCCATCGCAGACGCACGATCCAGGGCAGGACGACGTGGGACGTCCTCATGCCCGGGGGCACCGCTGAAGAATCGAGCACAACCGCCATTGAACTGTGAACGTCTCCGCGCCCGGCTCGAATGCCGCGACCGTCGAACCCTATCACATCGTCAGAACGACATGCGCAGGCCCAGCTGGAGCGTCCGCGGGTCGCCGACGGCGGTGACGGTATCAAATGACGAGACGGGCGTCGATGGATACGAGCCCGTTCCGAATGTCGTGTTGCGCGCGACCGGATTGACGCGATTGGTCAGATTGAACACTTCGAACATGCCTTCGATCCGCCGGCCTCCACCGAATTGAAATGCGCGGCTGACACGAAGACTCATCGTGAAGAAGTCATTCCCGGCACCGACGTTGCGGGGGATGAGGTTGGCGGTGCGGATGTCGAAGTTCGCGACCGCTCCAGAACCATCGGCAAATGGCCGGCCTGCGGTACCTTGCAGGCTGTTCACGCCCGTGACGATATTGAACGGCAGCGCCGAGTAGTACTGCAGCATACCGCTGGCTTGAAATCCGTGGCTCAGGTGTTCCCACATCGTCGTTCCTGGAGCACTGGGCGAGTTGACCGATCCGCTCAAGACCAGACGGTGCCGTTGATCGTCGTCCGACCGTCCCCAATCCTTCATGAGGTCGTTCGGGTCGCTGGGGGCGCTGAAGAACGCCTCGCCGACGTTGTTCATCGACTTCGACAACGTGTAGGTGGCGCGGATCGATGACCAGGTGCTCGGCCGCTGCAGGAACGTCAGGTGCAGCCCGTGATAGTTCGACTCGCCCGCGCCACGGTAGTCATTGTTGTTCGCGTACGTCGAGATGGGGCGGCAGCCATTGTTGCTACCGACCGCGACGCAGGTCGGGACGTTCTGATTGATCGACATCAGCAGCTTCTCGCCACGCAAGTACTGATAGCCGACGGTGATGATCCGGCCCCCGCCGAGGGCGCGCTCGATCTCGACGTTGGCCTGCTGCGAATACGCGTTCTGCAGGTTCTTGTCCATCGTCTGGATCGATACGAGTGTCGTCGATGACAGGCGATCAGGGAGAATGTTCGGAAACGCCGGTGCGCCGGCCTGGGACGGAAGGATGCCGGACACCTGCGGTTGGCGCAGCTGCGCGAGATCCGTGGTGTTTCCCGCCGAGAACAGGGCATTGGCGGTGGCGCGCAGTGGCACGCGATCGAAGGACACACCGACGCCGCCACGAATCACGAAGTCCTCCGACGCCGTCGGTGACCAGGCGAAGCCGAGCCGTGGTGACACGTTGTTGGTGTCGGTGTTGATCGACTCGAGGAACTGCAGGTCGTAACGCAGTCCCGCATTCAGTGTGAGGCGCGAGCCGGCTCGCCATTCGTCTTGAACGTAGATGCCGAAGTTCGGGTTCTTCTGACCCACCACCGGGTTCCCGAACGTCTGGGCGTAGCCGCTGTAGTTGCCCGTTAGGAAGTTCGCCAGCGACGAGAACGTGTAGGCACCGCGGAACGACCGCAGGAAGGTGATGGTATCGTCGTTGTAGAGGAAATCGACGCCCGCACGCAGCGCATGCGCGCCAGCACGGTGCGACAGGTTGTTGACGGCCTGGAACAGCGTGTTCTGGCGGCGGGTCGGACTGCTCCCGAACGTGCCGAAGGTCGCAACGCCGGTAATCGTCACTTGCGGCCCGATGATGTCGGTGGAGTAGGCCTCCAGATCGCCCCGAGCCACCTGCACTCGCGTCTCGTTCACGGTATTCGACGACAGCGTCAGCACATTGCTGACAGCCACCGATTGATCGATGTTGTCCACGCCGGTCGAGCTCGACGGTGCGCTCAGTTGACCGACGCCGCGCGCGTTGCTCGAACTGACCTTGTAGTGCGCATACCGTACACTCAACTGGTCGGCGCCGCTGAACTGATGATCGACCTTCCCCAGTGCAGTCATGCTGTGAACGGGGTTCGGATAGATGCCGGTCGCGACCTGCTGCCCCTGGTAGCCGACCTGCGCGAGCCTGGCGTTGATCGCCGTGACGTTCGCGGGCGCGATCGTCACAACGCCGGTCTGGTCGAGCAGCTTCTGTTCGACGTTGGCGAAGTAGAAGGTGCGGTTGCGAACGAGTGGCCCGCCCACGCTGCCGCCAAACTGCTGCTGGTCCATCGGCAGCGTGGTGCCGGTCAGCGCGTTCTGGCCATTGAAGGCATCGTCGCGAAAGAAGCCGTACATGGTGCCATGCCGGCTATTGGTGCCGCTTCTCGTCACGACGTTGACATACCCCCCGAGCGCGCGACCGAGTTCGGCCTGCCCGCCACTGGTGACAACCTGAAACTGCTCGATGGCATCGACGCCGAAGGGGATGCCGCTCAACCCGGCAGCGTCGTCATTGGCCGACAAGCCATCGACGATGAAACTGTTGGAGAAGTTGCGCTGGCTGGCGATCGAGATGCCCTGCCCCACGACGCCGGAGGTTTCGGCGAAGAGCTGCGTGCTGTTTGTATTGGTCGGCGACACGCCGGGGACCAGTAGCGCCAGATCGAGAAAGTTGCGACCGTTCATCGGCAGGTTCTGCACCTCCGCTTGCGGGATCGTCCCGGCGATCTGGCTGCGTGCGGTTTCAAGCGCCTGCACGTCCGCGACGACGGTGACGGCGGTGTCGAGGCCGGCCACCTCCAGGCGCAACGTCAGATCGAAGGCCGAGCCCGCACCAAGCGTCAGGGCCCTGGCATCTTCCTTGAACCCCTGGAGGCGCGTCCGCAACTCGTAGGGCCCGATTCTCAGATAGGCAAAACGAAAACGTCCCTCGGCGTCGGTCGTCGTCTCGACCGTCACGTTGGTGGCGGTCTGACGGGCAGAGAGCAACGCGCCTGGTACTGCTGCGCCATGCTGGTCGATCACGCGGCCGCTGATGGTAGCCTGGTTGATGGTTTCCTGGGCCGCGGCGAGACCGGTCATCGCCAGTACGGCGAGAACCAACCCGACACCACGCCATAGCTTCGACATCATGACGATCTCCTGAAATCAAGTATGAATGACTGCCGCCAGAGAACCGGCGCCTGGACATCGCATTCTCACTGGCTTCAAGGCGCTTGGGCTGCGACATTCTGTCGCAGGCAGGTCCCCTGCGGATGGCCGGGAGCGCGATATCGACTCCGAGGATGTGTCGTGACTGGCAAGGCGGCGTCCGCGAAGCACTACGAGCTCCGGATGGTCGGACTGCAAGTCGGTGCAGGTGAGGTTCAATCGGCGCCTGAGCAGCAGGACTTCACCCTTCGACGGCAGTTCCATCTTGCCGGGGCCACGAGCCTGCCATCGTCTCGCTCACCGGGGCCTGCTGGCGCGTGGGGAGCCGCTCGATCGGGTTCTTCGCCGCGCAGCTGTATACGAAGCCGCAGCCCGGCGTGCCACACCTCGACCTGCCCACCTCATCGAGCGCGCGCAGCAGCAGTTGGCGAAAGCGACGGTGAATGTCAGGTCGTGCACAAGCGCGGTGGCCGCAATGAGGCTATCCTTGATCGGCATGGCGCGGCCCTTCGCCCGAAGGGTCGCGAGCAGCTGCGCCCATTGCAGACCGGTTTCTGCCTCCCACGGCAGGCAGTGCAGGCGCTGAACACCGGTATCGAACCAGTGCTCCAGCCGAGTTCGTCGCTTCCCCCTTCGGCAAGAGCAGGATGCCGAACCGGACCTCGTCGAGGATGACCGGGTCTATCGCGATTTCGTGCTCGTGACGTCTGAGCCACTCGAGGACGTTGGGAACGGGCGCCGTCTTCGTCGGCTCGCTCAGGACATAGGCATCGACGAGGAACTCCACAGGCTGTCGGTGGACTCGGATTCAATCGGGACGAAGAAGTCCTTCTCGGGGCAGGAAAGCAGCCAGTCGACGAGGCCCTCATTGGGATGCGCCGGCCGACGCAAGAGCCTGTACTCCCCACGGTCGATGCGCTCGACCTCGAATTCCTGGCCGGCCTCGATGCGGTCCTGTTGCCGCAGCTCAGCCGGAAGCACGATCTGGCCCCTGGACGAAACCGTCGTCTTCACAAAAGTAAGATATCGTCTTACGCCCCGTTGGGTCATCTGGCGTCTCCTTCGAGGTGCCCGCTGGCGAGATTGTGGGCCTCCTCGGTCCCAATGGGAGCGGTAACTCGACGCTCTTACGCTGTGTGTATCGCGTCCTCAAACCGCTACGCGGCACGTCGGATTGCGGCAGTCGTGCAAGAACCAGCGAGCGAGTTCGATTTGACGGTCTGGGATGTCGTCAGCATGGGGCGGTCACCGCACTCGGGATGCTCGATCGGACGAGTGACCACGACGAAGCACTCGTGGCGGCAGCGCTCGAACGTGTCGAAGCCTCTCATCTTCGGTGTTGGTGCGACCATGGCGCGGCACCCGGTCAGGAATCGGGTCGCGCTGTTTCTCCACACGGTGACGCGTGACAACCCAACGCCACGATGAGTTCGCTTTCTATCCGGAGTTCCGTCAGTGGTGGCTCGACCTGCCACCGGAGCACGACAGCCTCTCGAAGCCGTCCTCGCCCGCGCCCGTTAGCCGACGAGGCGGAAGCCGACCGCGGCGAAATGATGGTCGAACGAGAAGGCATGACGAATATGTCCGCGCGACATGAGGACGAAGCTGGTCGCATCGACGGCGGACAGCTTGTGAAGATCGGTCCGTTCGAAGTACTTCCACGCTTGCTTCACGTCCCCAGCCGAGCAGGCGAGCACGCGTAAGCGCTTCACCTCGTCGAGCGAATCCTTCCAGGCGACCGCGACGTCGCGCGTGGCATGCCGTTCGAGGAACGTAAAGGTCTCGAGCACGACGGGGACCGACGTCGAGAGCCGAGCGCCGGCGTGGGTAAGGACATCCCAGGCCTCCCGCGCGCGATGGTGAAGCGGATCCCTCATCAACGCGAGCGCAATCCAGCCGCCGCTATCGACGAAGACCGCTTCCCCCTGGCGCATCACGGCTCGTCGTAAATCGTGTCGTGCTCGACGGACGTGCGCGTCGGCGTACCGTCCCAGAGCGCCACCGGGCCGCGTGCCGGCGGGCGCAGCCACACACGGCGAATCGCTTCACGCACGAGATCCGCCACGGGACGACCCGAGCGTCGGGCGGTCTGGTGCAGGGCTTCCAACTCCTCGGCGCGAAGATACACTTGCGTCTTGACCATGTATGTCAAAATACCAGTAGTGCTGACACCTGTCAACGGTCGATCGCGTCGAGCGTCTGACACATCCAGCCGGCTCGCCAATGACTCACCGAGCCGGTGGCGGAGATCTTCAATCAGATCCGCGAGGGTGATGGACGTGTCGCTCGCCGACGCCCCCGTCGGGCGGCCGCTCAACTGATCGAGCGCGCTCCCGCAGCGATCGACTTCACCGCGGATGATGGCGACATATTCGTACACCGACGCCGTTGACGCGGCACGGCCGGCCATCCGCTCGCTTCTGGCCGCCGCGGTTCGCGCTTCGGTCAACTCGCGCTCTCGGTGTGACAGGGCTTCAGAGACGCGGCCGACGAAGTACGCGATCAGACCTGTTGCCGCCGCTAGCGCGACCCGCATTCCCGAGAGGTGCAATGTCATCACGCGGCTGCTGAACGCCGGATCGACGAACTCGAGGGGCCGGTTGAAATAGAACGTCAACCTGTACGCGACGTTGGACAGGACGCCGAGCGCGATATCGCCCATGGATGTCCCGGCGAGACGGCCGCCACCGTCACGACCACGAGATAGACGATGCTGAACGGACTGATGGGACCGCCAAGCAGGTAGAGAATGCCCGTCAGGGAGCCGACGTCCACGATCAGCAGCGCGCCAATCAGGGCTCGACGTGGCACCGGCGAGCGTAGTTGAAATGCCAGCACCACATTCGTCGCGGCGAGGGCGCCAAGCATCCACGCCAGCGGGACGACGGGCACGCGCACACGCCAGAATTCGCTGGCAGCCCAGGCGGCGGCGCCCAGGGCGAGGACCGACACCCAGCGCAGCCGCACCAGCCACGGCATGACGACGTGCAGCGCCTGATCGGCCGGTGCGCCGGGTGATGCGGACTGCTGGGCGATCACTGTTGCCACGTTCCGGATGTTCGCGCTGACCACGCCGTCCGCGGCCCGGCGACCGTCCACGTGACCGAATTCGGCTTCAAGACCGGTACGCATCGCCTCACCGACCCGTGTGGCATTCTCTCAGAAGCGACGGGTGAGCGCGACCTGAACCGTGGCTGGTGCACTCGGGTTGACGGTGTAGTTGAACGTGCCTGCCGAGCCGCCGACGAAGTACTTCTGGTTGAGGACATTGAGTCCGTTCAACTGCAGTTGCCAGGCGCCGCGGCCGTATGACGCCATCACGTCAACACGGGCGAAGCCGGATAGTTCGAACGTGTTCGGGAGCGTGGCCTCTCGTGCGCCCAGCACGACAACGCCGGCTCCAACGCCGGCGCCACGCCAGCGTCCGTTGCTCAGGTGATAGGTGCTCCACAGACTGCCGCTGTGCCGGGGAATATTGCTCAGGTGGTCGCCAACGGGAAAGCTATTGTCGCTGGTCACCTTCGCGTCCGTGTATGCGTAACTTGCGATCCACCTCAACCCGGTTCCCGATTCGCCAGCGAGGTCGATCTCGAAACCTCGACTCCGCTGCTCGCCGCTCTGGACGAAATACAACGGGTCGACCGGATCGAGCGTGAGTACGCCGTTTCTCGACAGGTTGAACCATGCGACGGTCGCCGTCAGGCGCGAAAGCTGCTGCTTCCACCCGACCTCGAACTGCGTACCGGTCTCGGGGTCGAACGCGTCCCCAGTGGCGCTGCGCCCGGCCACCGGGCTGAAGGCGCGGCTCCAGCTGCCGTACAGCGACGCCGACGCGGCAGGCTGCCAGATGAGCCCGATCCGCGGAGAAGGCTGCGAACTGGTCACGTGGTCACTCTCAACGCCCGCATTGAACGCAGTGGTCTGCAGCCAGTCGGTCCGCAAGCCGGCCAGCGCCTTGAGCCGCGGCGCCACGTCGATCAGATCCTGCAGATACAACCCCTGGTTGTTCGTCGGCTGACGGAACTGCGTGTTCTCGTAGAAGAACGAAGGCGCGGATCGATACCTCGGATCGAACAGGTCGATGGTGACGATATCGACATCGTATGAACCGTTCTGCGCCGACGCTGTCTCGCTGGCGGCCCATTCGAAGCCGATCAGGACCTGGTGTCGAAGCGGGCCGGTCGACAGCACTCCGCTCAGTTCACTTTGCAAGGCCCAGTCACGATCCGTTTCCTTGGACTGCGGATACGTCCAGAGATCGACTTTCGACCCCGCGGACCCCGGGGTATCTGGAAACGATTGAAACGAATTCTGGCGTGCCCACGCATAGTGGAATGCCTCTCGCCAGGTCCAGCCGGCGGGCAATCGGCGTCGGCTCGCGACCGTTGCCGAAAACGTGTGGTTTCGTCCGTAGTCCTCCGGCAGTCCGTAGTAGCGCGTGCGTGATAGATCCGATGCGTCAGGCAGATTCGGGAGACCGAAATCGAAGCCCTGACGCGACAGGTAGTTGTACTCGACGACGGCCGACGCCTCGGTCCGCTCGTTCGGACGCCAGGTGAGCGACGGAGCAAAGGCGAACGAGCCGAATCGTCCGTCGTCGCGGAATGTTTGGTTGTACTCGGCAGCGACATTGGCGCGGCCCTGTAACGTTCCGCTCGCGTTCAGCCTGCCGTTGAGATCGGCCGTAGGGCGCACGCCGTACCGTGTGGCAGTGATCCCGATATTGGTGAACGTCGTCGGCAACGGTTGTTTGGAGACCGTATTGATGTACCCCCCGAGCGACGATGTGGCGCCGTAGAGCACGCTGGCCGGCCCTTTCAGCACCTCCACGCGATCGATGGCCTGCACGTCGCGCGCGCCCACGTACCCGTAGTCGCGAAAACCGTCGCGCAGGCCGCTCGAGGTCGAGAAGCCGCGGACGCTGAAGAAGGTCGCGGCGTTTGAGCCATAACTCGGCTCCGCGTGCACGCCGCTCACCGTGTCAACGAGCTGTTCGACACGTGTCACGCCGCGATCGCGTAGCACGGCGAGCGGCACCACCTGGATCGACTGCGGAATGTCGGTCAGGGGCACGTCGATCTTCGTGCCGATCGACGACGTCGGTGACCGGTAGCTGACCCGTACCGACTCGCTGAACGTGGCAATCGACAGTGTGATTCGCAAGGCACTGATGTCCTTGGTGACGCTCAGCGGCAATTCCGAAGAACGGAACTGCTCGCGCTCGACGCGGACCACGTAGCCGCCTGCGGCGACCGCAACGAACGAGAACCTGCCTGACGGATTCGTGGAGGCCTCCGCTACCACGGAGCCCTCGGGCGTGGTCAACGACACGCGTGCTCCTTCGATGGCGCCTCCGGACTCATCGACCACGACACCCGCGATGTTCCGGGCCTGCGGCGCCGCGGCTGCCGAGCCGGCCAGGCTCAGACCAAGACACACCAGGGCCGCGGCTTTCCCGACAACTGCTTTCGCAAAGATTCTCGACACTGACTGTCTCCCAGACGATATTGAGCCCACGCCCGGTACTCTAGCGCCGGGCATCAGGCCGTACCTGCGACCGTTTGTCGCAGGGAAGCCGCGCCGGCTTCGGTAGAATGCCGACCAGGCGGATCGCACAGCCCGTCACACATCCAGTCGGGACGGAAAACAATGGCAGGGGGGCACTACTTCTATCGCGCCGTGTGGCGATGGCACTTCTACGCCGGGCTGTTCGTCGTGCCGTTCATGCTGATGCTGGCCATCACCGGCATCATCTATCTGTTCAAGCCGCAGCTCGATGCGTGGATGTATCGCGACCTCCTGTTCGTGACGCCGGGGCCAGTGGCGTTGGCCGCCGAATCGCAGCTCGATACGGCCCGCGGATCCCACGCCGGCGCCACACCGCTCTCGCTCACCGCCGGGGCGGCCGCCGATCGCAGCACGCAGGTCAACCTCGTCCTCGCCGATGGGCGCGAGATGGCCGTGTTCGTCGATCCCTACATCGGCCGAGTGCTGGGCGAACGGAACGAGCGACGCAACCTCCAGTACTACGCGCTCAAGCTGCACGGCGAACTGCTGCTCGGCACGGTTGGCGACTGGATCGTGGAGCTGGCCGCGTGCTGGGCGCTGGTACTGCTCGTGACCGGCGTCTACCTGTGGTGGCCGCGGGACGGCCTCAGGCTGTGGGGCGTGTGGCTACCCAGACTGAGCCGGCATAGTTCACGCATCTTCTGGCGCGACCTTCACTCGGTCACGGGCATCTACTCCAGCGTGCTCGTGGCCTTTCTCCTGATCACCGGACTGCCGTGGGCCATCTTCTGGGGCACCTCGTTCGCGCAGGTCTGGAACCGCTATCCGCCGTACATGTACAACGGCGCGCCGCAATCCGGGATACGGACAGGCCGTTTGAACGAGGGCGTCGGCAAGGTGGTGCCCTGGGCGGCGGAACAATTGCCGATGCCGGAGTCGATGCCCGCCTCATCGTCTGTTCACCACAACCACGATGCCGCCAGCGGCCACGCCGAGGACTCCGCGGTCGCTCCACACGTCAACCTTGACGAGGTGCTGACGATTGCGCGGCACGCCGGCGCGCCAGCCGGCTTCACGGTGACGCTGCCACCAGATGCGAAGGGCGTCTATACAGTGTCGGCGGTCGTCGATGATCCCCGAGACGAGACCGTCATTCACATCGACCAGTACAGCGGCGCTATCCTGGCCGATGCCCGCTGGCGCGACTACGGGCTGGTCGCCAAGGCGGTGTCGATGGGTATCGACATTCACGAAGGTAAGTTCTTCGGTCTGGCCAACCAGCTCGTCATGTTGCTGGGCTGTCTCGCGGTCATCGTGATGTCGGTCTCCGGTACCGTGATGTGGTGGCGCCGTCGGCCCGAGGGCCGCCTCGGCGCGCCGGCGATCGGGGTGCCGCTACGCTTGTGGAAGGGCGCCGTCGCGATCGCCATCCTGATGGGACTGTTGCTGCCGTTGATGGGGCTGTCGCTGCTCGTCGTGCTGACGCTGGACTACGCCGTGATCGCGCGCATCCCCGGGTTGCGCGCGACCGTGGGCTGAGTTATGGCCAGGCGAACATGGCACCGCGTGGCGCGGTACCGGCCCGACCGGGGACCTTGATCCAGGGGATATCGCGGAAGGCCGTCTCGGCGCCGACCTTGTCGTCCTGGGCCAGGAGGGCAGCGCCCAGGACGACTCGGGCGTCCGCGTCGCCGGCATCGGTCGCCAGGCATCGGCCTGATGGCGGCCGGCAGAAGGCACTATGCTGTCGGGGCTTGATGCGGACCTCCGTTGGTGCGGCCATGCTCGCCCTTGCGCTCGTGGCGATCGGCCTCGGGTATGGGGGGTGGCGCCATCCTGGCGTCGTGAGGGGTGGCGAACCGCCG
>JBEQUD010000433.1:0-3667 GCA_040349235.1 Acidobacteriota bacterium | reverse complement strand
CCTCGATGAACGTTTCCGGGCGCGTCACGAACTCGTCCGTCTCCTTGGACGCCATCCACACGAAGCGGGGCGACAGCTGGACGTTGTTCGGCAGTCTGCCTGCCGTGACCATGTGGTAGCGGACCACGCCTTCGGCCGTGGCCCAGCCGACGCAGGAACCGGTCACCTCATGGTCGTCGATCGCCCACCACGGCGCCCGCAGGTCAACGGATGGGGGCAGTGCCGCCACGGCGCCCAGCACGCCGCTCGATACCGCATCGGCATACGCCCAGTCCGCGTCCGTCCCTTTCGATGGGAGCAGGTTGCAGACCCGCTGTGTCGGGGGCACGGTGCTCACCGTGCCGCGCCGCTTGGCAGGTTTCCGCGCGCCGCTGGTTCGCTTCTTCGCCATGCTGTTCCTCCTGGTTGGTGGCACGCGCCGACGCGAGCGTGCCGTTTGCGCCGTCCCTCGTCACGAGGTCCACGCGCGCCACGTATGGGTAGTTAACGTCGAGGGGGTGGATTCTTGAACATCGCCACGCCGCCCGACATTCCTAGCCCCCAGGCAGTCGCTGGACGGGTTCGAGCAGGCTCAGCACGCTCGCACCAAGCTCGGGGAACTGGGCCGCGAACACGGTGGCCAGCGGAAGGACCACGTAGACGACGACCTTCCAGGTGAAGTCCCAATTCCACTCCAGTCCGGCTTTCGTCCCGAGCATGCGGCTGACGATGGCGTCACGCTCCAAGAAGGTGAAGACGGCCATGACCAGGACGCTCGACAAGATGACGTCCGCCCAGACCAGTCCGAGCAGGCAATGCGATCGATCGAGGTGGAGCGTTCCCTGTAAGGCCAGGAGCAGGACCAGGGCGGGCCCGATGAAGCCCAAGCTGACGCTCAGGCGCGAGAGCAGTTCCCGCACGACCATGGCCAGGCTCGTCGCGACCAGTGTCCGCCTGTGGGCGGGGTTTTTGATTTCGCCCGGCGTCTTCATGGCCAGCCCCACCTGCGCCCACGTCGCGCTCTGGAACCAGCGGGGACGGGGACGGTCCGATTTCAGGTCGGCGTCGAGCGTCTGCGAGGCGCCCTCGACGAGATCGGCCATCGATCGAAGCTCCCGCAACTGTGGCCGCGCGGGAATCAGCCTGAACGAGAAAAGCGCCTTCGGCATCGGTTCGTAGGGCAGGTCCAGCGCGTGGTCGGCCGCCCGGGCCAGGAATCGCTGCGCGACATACGCGGCATAGATGAACCTGGTCAGCGACGCCATCAGGAACCACTGGAGCAGGACGACGAAGAACACCGCAAGGCCGGCGAAGGTCTGCCCCTCGATGGACAAGGCTGGCCTGGCATCGAGGCCGAACGTGAACACGTAGCACACCAAGGTCGCGACCGCGGAAACGGCCCGCCAGCCGGGCGGCACGTCCAGCACCCAGGTGTGGCTGCTTCCGAGGGCATCTTTGAGCCCGTCCAGACTGATGCCCGCCCATCCAGCGACGTCACTGATGGTCGAGGTCCACTCCGCCGGCACGCCGTCGCGTTCCCCCACGCGGCCGCCGAGCGCCCGGAGCCGCCAGAGCTCGACGACGGCTATCAGGACAGGTACGACCCCAAACACGCTGAAGGGGATCAGGGGTGACACCAGGGCGCCGACATCGAAGGTCCGCGTCAAGAGCAGGTCGGGTGCCGCCCCGAGCCCGCGCGCCGCGTAGACGCCCACGCCGGCGGCGCCCGCGAGAAAGCACGCGCGGAACGGCCAGTACCGCGGCGAACGACACACGGACTGGGCCGCCACCGCCAACACCGTCTCCGTCACGCAGATGGCGGCTGCCGTCCCCGCGACGAGGGCGCTCGACACGTCGCCAGCGCGCCACTGGTACCCCGTCAGGAGCGACAGCGCGACATCCAGATAGACCAGCGGGATGAGGGGCCCGCACAGTGCGAGGGCGAGGGCTTCACGCTCGGCCACGAGGGGCGGTTCCTCGTGGCCCGGGCCTGCCGACCTGGCGAGCCACGCCACCGCAAATCGCGCGATGCCGCCTGCCGCCAGAACCAGAATCAGGACGATCAGCGCGACGGCCGGGCGGGACATGGAAATCGCGGCGGGGGCCACTGGCGGTGGCACGGCGGTCGCGGACTGCGGCTTGAACACATACCCGACGGGGTCGAGTTTGGATTTTGCATCGACGTCTTTGAATTGTGCGTCAACGTTGCAGTAGACCTTGAGTGGCACGATGCGCCCTGTGCCGACAACGCTTACCCAGAGCGCCGGCTCGCGGCTCTCGCCGCAGCCCGGTGCGGAGTAATCGACCAGCCGTGGCAGCTTGTCGGGGACGTCCCGAAAGCGGGCGTCCGGATTGCCTTCGATGTCGTAGTTGAGCAGGGCGATCGCGGCGTTGTAGGTGCCCTCCACGTTGGCGCCCGAGAACTGGACCCGATCGCGCGGGTAGCCAGGCGTCTGGACGTCCTCACCCATGGCGCGAAGGGGATAGGTCGAGACGACGACCACGCCCTTCAACCACCGCGCCTGGTCGGGATGCATCTCGAAGAGGTCCGTGTCGTCGATGACGGGCAACGCGTCGGGCACGTGCTCCCGGAGTGCCTTGACGAGAAACAGCTTGTCACGGACATCCGTCGCGCTGATCGTGACAACCCGCACACCGCTCTCCCGGGCGGCGTCCAGCTGGTTCGAGAGCACGAGCTCGATGGCCGACACCGCCGTGTCCGGGCGGACGAGCGGCAGCTGATCGGTCGGGGGGCCGGTGTCTTCGAGCGCCAGCGGGCGGAGGCGAGGAATCACGCCGGCCAGCGAATCGCGCCTGGGCGTGCCTGCGCGACTGATGTCGTTGCGCAGTTGCGAGACGTTGAAGGGATACTTCATCTTCAAGGGCGGATCGGTCGGGTCCCCGCATCCTGGCCGGCGGGCGTCCTTCCTCTGGCTGCTGTCGTCCGCGGTGCTGTCGCCCGCGTGGATGCCGTAGACGGTGCTGCCTTCCGACAGATCGGCCGCCCGCAGACCACGGATACCCGCCTCCTGCAAGAAGCAGTTCGTGGCGAGGTGCACGGCGGAATCGCGCTGCGTGGTCGCGCGAAACTGCACGGTCAGGGTGGCGCGTTCGCCAATCGACCCGTAGGGAACTTCGGGGCGTTCGAATAGCTGGCGATTCGTGTCCACCGTCGCTCCACCGGAGATGATGGTCACCGACGTCGGTGTCCGCTTCCGCGTCAGCAACAGATCGTGCGCGTTGCGCAGGGCTCGCACCATGGACGGGGTCGATCCGGAAAACGAGGGCCCGAGGATTCTGATGTGGTCGCGTGCGTCGCCCGCGGCACCAGTGGGGACGGGCATCCAGTCGCGCGCGAACTCGATGGCGCTGACGAACGGCGCAGCGTGGATGCCTGCCACCGGTGTCTCGGGCACCAGAAAGAGGACCAGGAGGGGCTTTGTCCCGTCACTGGTAGGGTTCGGGAGGGCGCCACTCCACCGGAACAGGATGACGCCAGGCGTGCCCGTGTGCAGATCCTTGCGCGCCGCGGCGGGATCCGCCTTTCGTTCGGGATCGACATCGGGCAGATGGAAGCGGTCGAGGAGGTAGCCGCTCTTTTCGACGCCCTGCCTGATGGCATCGACGTAAGAATCGAACCGCCATGATTCGTACGAATCAACCGGATCCGGGACGGTCGCGATGAGCA
>JBEQUD010000431.1:0-5359 GCA_040349235.1 Acidobacteriota bacterium | reverse complement strand
GTGGGCGGCTGCACCCTTGCCCGCGCAGACAGCACGCGCGCACGAATCCCCGTTCGCGGATGCGATTGTGGGCCCGGATCTGGCAGAGGACGAGCGAGAGAACACGCTGCAACCGCGCCCGGAGATCTTCATCCAGAGTCGGTTCGCGCGTCTGCCGGGTCCCGATACGTCGTTCGACCAAGCGGATCTGAACTTCCGCCTCACCCGCATCGAGACGCGCTGGTCCGGCCGACTGAGCGAGCACCTCGGGACAGGGTTGGAGTTGCAGTTTCATCCGCTGCTGGACGGCCATCCCGAAGAGATCGTCAACGACGCCTTCCTCGAGTGGTACCCCACGGGCTCGCTCACGGTGCGGGCCGGGCAGTTCATCAAGCCGTTTGGTTTCGACATCCAGCAGTCGAGTTTCGACCGGGAGTACCCCGAGCGCGGGATGTGGGCCGGCTACTTCTTTCCCGGGCAGCGGGACCGTGGCGTGATGCTCATCTGGCGACCTGAGACGACGTCGGGACCGCTGGCGCACGCGGAGGTCTACGCCGCCGTGCTGAACGGCAACCGCTTCTTCAACGACAATGACGGCAAACTGGATACGGTGCTGCGAGTCCGCCGATTTCTTCCGGCGCAGCACGCCGCGATTGGTGCCTCAGTCCAGCTGGGCAGCCAGATCGTCCCCGAGGCATTTGCCGGAGAGACGCGCGTTCGCTTGGTGGGGCTCGACGGACAATGGGCGGTGTCGCGTCTCGGCCTTCGCGCCGAGTGGGTGCACGGGACACGGCCGTCCACCTTGCTGGCGCTCGAGCCCGTGTACACGGACGCGTTTGCGCCCGGGACGACCACAGACGGGCTGACGACGGCGGCGCTGGTGAACGTCACAGACCATGACGAAGTGTTTGCGCGATGGGATCGGCTGACGGGCGATCCGATGACGGCCCGCACGGTCCGGGTGACGGACATCGGGTACCGCCGGCTCTTCGATGACCGCACCCGGCTCGCGGTCGCCTACCAGTGGAAGAATGCGCCGACCAGCAACGACGATGCTGTCAACACGCGGTTCCAGGTTTCGTTGAGTGTGGAGTTCTGACTGACGCCGATCTCTACGTCTTCCCTCTCGGTTTGCGGGAGAGCCGTCTCTCGTGAGTGGCGGGCCCGCTCGCGACCGGGACGGGCACGACGACCAATCCATCGATGCCCGCGAAGTCCTTCGGGTTGCACGTGTACAAAGGCAATCCGTTCGCCAGGGCGGTCGCGGCGATCATGACGTCATACGCACGAGGTTTCACGGCACGCCCGCTCCGTCGGAGCGCCAGCGCGGCGCGACCAAACGCCCGTGCGGCGGCAACATCGAACGGAAGCGGTTCGAAGTCCGACTCGGCCTGTTGAACGTGCGACTGACGTGCCGCCCGCTCCTCGTCCGTGGTCGCCACGAGAGGCCCGACCGAAAGTTCGGCGAGGGTCACCGTGGTGATGAGTGGCTCGACGGGAAGGAGGCTCTCATCCTGGATCCTCGTCAGCAAGATCAGCGTGCTCGTGTCGAGGAGGCCGCGCTCGTGACGTGCGCG
Organism: Acidobacteriota bacterium; assembly: GCA_040349235.1. Classification (GTDB taxonomy): domain Bacteria; phylum Acidobacteriota; class Vicinamibacteria; order Vicinamibacterales; family CAVVIG01; genus JBEQUD01. The sequence continues at coordinate 3,803 of JBEQUD010000431.1, read as the reverse complement.
TGGCCGAGTCACAGTGACGAATCCAGCGCCGCGTCGATGTCCGCCTTCAGCCGGTCCACATTGACGGGTACCAGGCGTTGCCACCGGCCCAGCAGTACAGAAGCCCGGAGCGGACGCCGCGACAACGGCCGGAGCTCGGCGATGGCATGCCCATCGCGAGTCACCGTGAGTGACTCCCCGCGTTCGACGCGAGCCAGCACGCGGCCTCCGTCATTGCGCAGGTCTCGGACAGTGATTTCATCCATGTCTCAGCGTATCACCGGTGAGACAACAGCGCAACGGACACACGGCCTTGATGTCGCGCCCGACGACACGGATTTCGACGACTTGGCGAAACTCAAGGCGTGATGGCCTACCGCGGCGTCCCTGTCGCGTCCAATCCGGCGGCCGCGCTGGCCAGTTCGCGGAAGGCAGCCAGCATCTCCGCGTAAGAAAAGTTCGCGTTGCGCCCGCTGGGATTCGGGAGGACGAAGACGCGGGCGCCTTCAAAGCGCGTGTCTTGCGCGCCGCACGCAATGCGGGTCGAGGCGCGCACATCGAACACCGCGCGGTACAGGGTAACGCCGAGGAACGCGACGATGGCCGGCTTCGCGCGGCGGACCTTCCGCCGCAGGATGCGCTCGCCCGCCACATATTCCGCCGTCGTCAGGGTGTCGATGCCGGGCGTCATGCGCGCAATGAGGTTGGTGATGCCGAAGCCCCAGTCGGGCAGCCGCCGGTCGTCCTCCGCGCGGATGGCTTCGGGAATCAGACCGGACTCGAAGAGCAGCGTCCAGAAGCGGTTTGAATAACCGGCGAAGTGATGCCCGACCGCCGCCGACCGCGCGCCGGGGTTGATGCCCACGAAGAGCACGCGCACGGGCGGACGGATGCGGTCGGGAAGGCGGCGAGCGGCGACTACTTGTTCTCCTTGAACCCGGCCGGAATCGCCACGTCCGCGGCGGACACCGCGGTGTCCACCTTCAGCACCTCGATGGTGCTCGTCATGAATGTCGCGCGCGCCTTATTCTCGTCGTCGCCGGAGTTGCCGGCCCGCTTGGCCGCCATCTTCTTGGCGAAGCCGCCGAGCATGCCGCCGACGCCGCCCGACGCACTCGACTTCGAGTCGTCGTCCTTCTGCTTGGCGGACTCGGCCATCTGCTCCGCCGACTGCACCGAATCCATCGTGACCGTGGTCAGGATGGCGGTGCCATCGAGCTTCGCGCCCTCGGCCGTCATGCGGCCCATCGCCTGCTTCATCTGCGGGTACATCGCCATGGCGGTGGCCATCTGTTCGGCCGACACGTCCGCGAGCTCGGGGCCGTACAGCTTCTGCGCGTAGCGCTGGTCGAACGCCGCAATCTCCTTCATGGCCGCGATGCGGGGCGTCATCCACATGTCGGTCGTCATCACCATCCCGCCGCTCTCCTCGAGCTTCTTGCCCTTCTCGCGGACCGTGATGGTGACGACCTGCTCGCGCGTCTCGAACCCGTTGATCGTCTTGCGCTCGCCGGTGTTCTTGACGTCCACGTCGATCTCGACCTGCTTCTCGTTCTTGTCGGCGGCCGCCTCTTTCTTGCCGTCCTGCTTCCGCGCGTTCTCCTCGGCCTTCTTCTGGGCCTCTTCCATCTTGCGGCGCAGTTCGGCGAAGGTCGTCACCTTGTACGACTTCTTGCGCAGGTCGAGGTCGTAGACCTTCTCCTCGGCGAGGTCGATGATCTGGCCGGACTGGTCGCCGATGCGCGCCTTGCGGTCGCCCTTGACGGCGACGGACCAGGTGACGCCTTCGCGCGCCCCTTTGCCGCCGAAGAAATTCACCATGCGCCCGAGCATGCCGGCAAACTCCACGCGCGTCTTCTCGTCCGCGCGGACGTCGGCCCGCAGCGTGTGGACGGAGAGCACCAGCAGTGCGGCCGCGAGCGCCGCGGCGATTCGGTTCCGGTTCATCAAGACCTCCAACTGTCCGGCATCAGCCAGTGCGCGATTGTACCCTGCGCAAGACCAGGGTGAACACGACCACGACGACCGCCCAGCCGGTGACCAGCGCCCCGAAGCCGACCCGCTCGAAGAGCCAGCCCCCGAGGACGGGTCCGCCCAGCAGCCCGACGCCCCACGCCGTGTTGTAGATGCCGTAACCGACGCCGTGCGCCTCCCCGCCCGCGGAGGCGGTCACCTCGGCCATATACGCGAGCGAGGGTGTGACGATCAGCGCAATGGCGGTCCACTGCACCACCATCAGCGCGAGCGCGCCGGTGAAGCTGGCGGCCGTCTGGAGCAGCGGCATCCACGCGCCGACGAGCAGCAACCCGAGGAGCGTCAACCGGCGGCCACCCCATCGGTCGGTGAGAGGGCCGTAGATGAACGGCATCACGGTCAACACGACGCCGGCCCCGCCGAAGAGCTCGCCGACTTCTTTCGGCGAGAGGCCGAGGCGGCGGCTGAAGAACAGCGGCAGCGTCGGCTCGAGCATCGCGATGGTCGCACCGGTCAAGACGACCGCGGCCGCGCACGCGGCGACAGCCGGGATGCGAACGATCGTCCAGATGGACACGTTGGCCTCCGGCCTCGGCGCGCAGGCCGGCGGGCGCATCACCGCGAAGCCCAACGCGCACACGAGCGCGAGGACAGCCACGCATTCGAAGGGCAGCGCCACGCCGCCCGCGTCGTACAGCCAGCCGCCAATGGACGGCCCGAGCATGATGCCGACGCTCGTGCCCGACATCACGTAGCCCATGACGCGTCCGCGTTCTTTCGCGCCGTAGCAGTCGGCGATGAGCGCGAAGCCGACCGCCCACGTAATCCCGTCGGCCGCGCCCTGCGCCATGCGCGCGGCGAACAAGAGCGGCAGCGAGTCGGCGCGCGCGAACAGCAGGGTCGATCCGGCGAGGACGAGCATGCCGCTGACGAGCGGCAGCCGCCGGCCGGTCCGGTCCGACACGGCGCCCATCGGCACGGACACCGCGAGCAGCGTCACCGCGAACGATCCAAAGAGGAGGCCGATGAGGGTCGGGCTCGCGCCCAGCCTGTGCGCCAGGTCCGGCAGCACCGGCACGCAGATCGAGTACGCGACGACGTCGGCGAACGTCGCCACGGCGACCAGCGCCACGACGGCCGCGCGCGAGGATCGCACCGCTCGGGCCCTAGTCCCGACGCTTGAGGTAGAGCGCGCCGAGGGGCGGCAGCAGGAGCCGCAGGGACTGCGCGAACCCGTGCGCGGGAACGGGCTCGGTCCACACGCCCCCGCAGTTGCCGAGATTGCCGCCGCCAAACAGCGCCGAGTCGCTGTTGAGAATCTCGGCGTAGAACCCGGGCACCGGCACACCGATGCGGTAGTCGGGACGGGGCACGGGCGTGAAGTTGAAGACCATCGCCAGAAAATCCCCGCGGTCCCGCGCAAAGCGCAGTATCGAGACGACGCTGTCCTCGTTGTCGTCGCAATCAATCCACTGGAAACCGGGCGCATCGAAATCGAGCTGATGGAGCGAGGCCTCCGCGCGGTAGTGCGTGTTCAGCGTCTTCACGTAACGGCGCAGGGACGCGTGCGAGGGGTCGTCGAGCAGGTGCCAGTCGAGGCTGTGGTCGTGGTCCCATTCGCGCCACTGCCCGAACTCGTTGCCCATGAAGAGCAGCTTCTTGCCGGGATGCCCGTACATGTAGGCATAGAGCGTCCGCAGCGTCGCGTACTTCTGCCAGGCGTCGCCGGGCATCTTGTCGAGCATGGCGCCCTTGCCGTGGACGACTTCGTCGTGCGAGAAGGGCAGAATGAAGTTCTCGGTGAACGCATAGAGCATGGAGAACGTCACCAGGTTGTGGTGCCACCGGCG
>JBEQUD010000429.1:0-2820 GCA_040349235.1 Acidobacteriota bacterium | reverse complement strand
CCCCCCAGAATCGCGCCCAGGGCCCCAATCATCGTGATGTTCGCCGTGTCCCCAGCGGTGAACATCCGCTCCCGCTGCAGGAACGTGGGATACATGTCCTGGGTCCCATGCGACATGAAATTCATCGCCGCCATCAGCACGACGAGATAGAGAAAGCGCGGCCAGTGCGCGAGCACGGACCGGCGATACGTCGGCCAGTCCGTCCGCTGCTCCTTCCAGGCCTCGGGCTCCTGCACCTTCGCGCGGATGAACAGGGAGAGCAGCGCCGCCAACCCTCCGATGAAGAACATGTAGCGCCACGCGGTGTCTGGATGGCTTGCGTGAAGCGGCACGTACACGACGCGGAAGGCGAGGGCGGCCAGCAGATTGCCCATCGCGTAGCCCTCCTGCAACAGGCCCGAGAACACGCCGCGCCACTTGGCGGACACGGACTCGAGCACGAGCGACGCCCCGACCCCCCATTCGCCGCCCATGCCAACCCCGAAGAGCATCCGCAGGAGGAGAGAAACCCGGTAGCTCGGAGCGAGCCCGGACAGCACGGAGATGACCGCGTAGAAGACGACGTTGATCATGAGCGGCAGCCGCCGGCCGTAGCGGTCCGCCATGAGGCCGAAGATGAATGCCCCAATCGGGCGCGTCGCCAGGGCCAGCGTGATGGCCAGCGCAATGTCGGGACGTGTCCGGCCGAAGGCCCGCGCCACGTCGTCGATGACGAAGGTGAGGACAAAGAAATCGAACGCGTCCAGCGTCCACCCGAGAAAGCCCGCGAGGAGCGCGTTGCGTTGATTGGCCCGTTCGGTCGCGGCGGTCATGGCACCTCCGGCAACAGCAGGCGACGGGCCTCCTGCGTCCAGCCTTCTTCCCACGTCGGACGGGCGGACTTGCTGGCGCCAAGACGCAGTTGCGCCAGTCGGGTCTGGTCGGTCGGGAACCCCTCGAACAGCTCGAACAGGACGGCCGCCAACTGTTCGGCCGTCGAGAAGAGCAGTCCGTTGTCGCCGTGCCTGACACGTTCCGCGAGACACGCGCCGTAGTCGAGCGCCAGCACGGGAACCCCGGCCCCGAACAGGTCGGCAATCTTCATCGGGATATCCAGACCCGATGAGGAGCGATGGAGGCACAGCCCGAGGTCCGCGCTGCCGACCACGCGCGGGTAGTCATCAGGCTCGAGCCAGCGCGCGCGCAGCTGAACGCGGCGCGCAGGAAGGCCGGCAAACCGCCGCTCGAACTCGGCGCGTCGTTGGCCGTCACCGGTCACCAGCACCACGAGGTCCGGGAAACGCCGCGCGCCGGCGGCGAGCTCCCAGTCGCGAATGCGCTGTTCGAGCCGCGCCACGGCTTCGATCGCGACGTCGAAGTCTTCGTCCTCGGTCCAACTCGTCGGGCACACCACGAACCCCACCGCCTCCGCATGGATCCCGAGGCGCGTGAAGAGCGCCTGGCGGAACCGCTCGCGCGCGCCGCGCCCGAGCGGCGCAAAGACCGACGCGGGACGGTCGTAGAGCACGTGCGCATTCGTGACGCCGAACCGGCTCTCGAGGAAGGCGGCCAGCCCGCGCGAGACGCAGAGGTTCGCATCGACCCGCCGCGCGTCCCGCCGCTCGAACCAGCGTGCGAGCCGCACCCCCAGATGCGAGCGCCCCAGCCGCAGCCTCAGAAACGTGTAGCCCAGGTTGTGCCAGTCGATGACGAAGCGAACGCCGCGACGGCGGAGCGCCGACCACGCCACGAGCAGCGTCGGAAATGCGGGTGGGTTCTGGACGAGGACCACGTCCGGACGCGGAAGACGGCGCAGTGCCCGGCGCAGGCGGACGGCCAGGCGCAGCGCGTCGAACAGCCCGGCCGCCGCGTAACCCGACCCATACAACGTCCGACGGACGGCGAGCCGCGGGCCCTCCACCCGATGGATGGTGACCCGGGGGTCGTCGGCGAGCCACGGCGGCACGGGCGTGCCTTCGAGGCCCACGAGATCGACAGCGACCCCGTTGGCCGCGAGCGCCCGTGCGTGGTACAGCATCCGCGCGCTTCGCCCCAGATCCGCGACGGCGAGGACGACCGCTCTCATGAACCTGGCTGGACGCCGGCCGGCGGCAGCTTCTCGCCCGTGATGAGCCGCACACGCCGCTGGAGCGTCATGTATGCCCAGGCCCACTCCCCTAGCACGGCGAGGCGGCTGCGAAAACCCACGAGCCAGAAGATGTGCAGGAAGAGCCACGCAGCCCAGGCCAGGAAGCCGGACATCCTGATCGGCCCGATGACGGCAACGGCGGCGCCTCGACCGACGACGGCCATCGTGCCGTAGTCGTGGTAGCGGAAGGGCACCATCGGCTCGTCGTTCAACGCATGCACGATGTTGCCGGCCGCATGCGCGCCCTCCTGCATCGCGACCTGCGCCACCCCAGGGAGCACCGCGCCGTCCTGTGTGAACGCGCACAAGTCGCCCACGACGAAGATGTCCGGCTGGCCTGGAAGCGCGAGCGTCGGCTCGACCGGCACGCGGCCGACCCGGTCGAGAGGTACCCCGAGCGCCACGGCGAGCGGGGACGCGGCGACCCCCGCCGCCCACAGGACCGTTTCCGCGGCGACGCGCTCGGGCGGTGCCGCCGCCTCGCCCGGTCCGCCCGCAGCCGGACGCCATGCCACGCCGTCGGCATCGACCTGGGTCACGATGAAGCCGGTGCGGACTTCGACGCCGAGCCGCTCGAGCGACTGCCGCGCGGCCTCCCGGAGGTGCGCGGGAAACGCGGGTAGCAGGTGCGGACCGCCTTCGACGACGATGATGCGCGCGCTCTCCGGGCGGATGTGGCGGAAGTCCTTCCG
>JBEQUD010000426.1:0-5739 GCA_040349235.1 Acidobacteriota bacterium | reverse complement strand
ATGGGCGGGCCCCGGTGCCCGCCCGTTTCTCCAGTTCGCGCCAGTCCAGTCTTTCTGCTCGCCTGCGTCGGGCTTGCCTCGGCCGCTGCGCTGCCACACTTATCTGCCCGTTTGGCCACTGCCCGTTTGCCAGATTGCCGCAGCCACCTGCCATTGCTGCGCGTCCGGACGGCGCTGGCGTTCTACGCGTGCGCCCGCAGCATCAACTCGTCCGGCTGCGGCTGTAGGTAGGCCTGACCTGCAAGATAGTCGATGCCGAGCCGCCGCACGTGGTGGCGCAGCAGCGTCAACGGCGCGACGAGCGGCTGGTGCCCCAGGCGGTATTCTTCGATCAGGTCGAGGAGCTCGACGCGTGATCCGTCCTCGAGCGTGCGCTTGAAGTAGCCCACCATGTGCTGCAACACGTTGGTGTGCCGCTGGCGCGTGGCGAGCTTTGCGAGCGCCGCCATGAACGCCGCCTGATATTCCCGGCAAAGCGTGGTGCGGTGGGTGCCCTTGGCCTCGGCCACCAGGCGCCCGAGGCGCTGATAGGCCGTCACCGAGTGCGCCATCAGCACCAGCTTGTGCGCCGTGTGGAACGCGACCAGATCGCCCACCGTCCAGCGTCCGGCGAACAGGGCGACCAGCCGCCGGTAGGCGAACACGCGCTCGATGAAGTTCTCGCGGAGCTCGGTGTCGTTCAACCGGCCTTCTTCTTCGACCGGCAGGTCGGGGAAGCGCCGCAGGAGCGCCTCGGCGAAGGTGCCGATGCCGGTGCGCGCGGGCGGCCCCGGTGGCCCGTACACTTTGACCCGCGCCATGCCGCAGCTCGGCGAATCCTTCTTGAGGACGTAGCCGCACAGCCCTTCGTCGGCAAGTTCGGCCACGCGCCGTGCGGAGTACGCCTGCATCGCGTCCGTGTGATCGACGCCGGTTTTCACCGTGAGCATGCGGATCCGCCCGCCCACGTCCACGAGCCGGATGGATTCGCGCGGCGTCCCCATGCCGACCTCGATTTCGGGGCACACCTTCACCCACTCGACGTAGGGGCCGAGCAGATTGATGAGGAACGCGTCGCGCTTGTGCCCACCGTCATACCGGACGTGGTCCCCGAGCAGGCATGCGGACACACCCAGGCGAAGCCGCGGGAGACGTCCCTCAGATCTGTCGGCTGTCATAGGCCCAGTGCAGGAGCGCCTGCCGTTGTCGCCGCCGACACGCGAGGTCGCCGGGCTCGCAGTGCTTGCGCACCGCGGCCGCGTGGCGGGCGATGGCGCGCCACCGCGCGATCTGTCGCCGATCGTCGCTGCTGCGGCGGCCCATATAGTAGCGACAGTACCACTGGAACCAGCCGCGTGGATCCTGCGGGCGAATCCACCCCTTCTGCCGCCACACGGACAGTGGCTGCGAGGCGTTCACCCCGAAGAAATTGAGCCGCGGGTTGCGGCGGCCGGGGCTCAGCTTGGCGGAGGCAAACCAGCTCTTGGGGAACTCGTCGCGGCAGTCGGTCATGTAGCGGCCGCCAAAGACGCCGGGCGCGAGCATCTCTTTCGGTGTCAGATCGGGCGTGAATTCCTGCGCGAAGTTACGCCCGACCGGTTCGGTCCGATCGTAGCGGTAGCCCCGCTGCATGCGGTCGTGGACGGTCACGGTGCGTCTCATGCGGGGCGTGGATGCTGTTCCATAAGCGAACGACGCGCGACAGAACCGTAACCGGCGACCGACGGCACGCAGCGGAGGGAGGGACGCAAAGGCATTGCAATCAAGTGGTTAGTATCATCTTTTTCAGAGCGGTGCCAGGGCGCCTATCTTGCTTGGACTGGGGCCAGATGCGCCCCATGCCAATTCACGAGGACCCGGCGGCGGGGACGATTGCGTTCGGCGATATCCTCGCCGGCCTCTCTCGCGCGCTGGACATCACGGAAGGGCATCCCAAAGGGCACAGCGCCCGCTCGTGCCTCATCGGCATGCGCTTGGCGTCCATGCTCGGTCTCGACGAGCGCGCCCGCTCGGACCTCTTCTACGCGCTGCTCCTCAAGGACGCCGGCTGCTCGAGCAACGCCGCGCGCGTCCACCAGCTGTTCGGCGGCAACGAGCACGAAGCCAAGCGTGCGGTCTGGATGCGCGACTGGCGCAACGTCGTCGAGCAGGCCGCCTACGCCCTCACATACGCCGGGCGTGGCGGCACCTGGTTCGATCGGGTGCGGCATCTCGGGCGCCTCGGGCTGGCGGGGCCGAAGGCGCGGACGCAGCTGTTCGAGATCCGCTGCGATCGCGGCGCCAACATCGCGCTCGGGCTCGGGCTCACGTCGGAAACAGCGGCAGCCATCCGCACGATGGACGAGCACTGGGACGGCGGGGGGCAGCCGGGGGGGCTGCGCGGCGGCGAGATTCCGCTCCTCGGCCGCATCATCGGCCTGGCGCAGGTCGCCGAAATCTTCTGGCACGAGCACGGCGCGGGCGCCGCTCTCGCCGTTGTCCGCCGGCGGCAGCATCGCTGGTTCGATCCGGAACTCGTGCGCGCGTTCGCGGGGCTCGCCGAGGACGCCGCATTCTGGGAGGCCCTTCGCGGGGACGACTTGGCAAGTCTTGTCGTCGCGGCCGAACCGGCGGCCTTCGCGATCGTCGCCGACGAACCGCGCCTCGACCAGATTGCCGAAGCGTTCGCGTCGGTCGTGGACGCGAAGTCCCCGTTTACGAGCGACCACTCGCGCCGCGTGGCACGCTTCGCTGTCGAAATCGCCGAGCGCCTGGGCTTCCGGCCGGCGGCCGTCGTCCGGATGCGCCGCGCGGCGCTCCTCCACGACATCGGCAAGCTCGGTGTCCCCAACAGCATCCTCGACAAGCCGGACAAGTTGACGGAGGACGAGTGGCGCGTCATGCGCCAGCACACGGCGCACTCATTTCAGATCCTGAACGCCGTGCCGTACTTCCAGGAATTCGCGTTCGACGCCGCCTGTCATCACGAAAAGCTGAACGGCAAGGGCTACCACTGGGGGCTCACCGCCGAGCGCCTGTCGCCGACTGCGCGGGCCCTCGCGGTCGCGGACATCGCGGATGCGCTCCTGGCGGACCGTCCGTATCGCCGAGGGCTGGACCCCGACGAGACCATGCGCATCCTCCGCGAGGAATGTCAGCGCGGCGCCGTCTGCCAGCACAGCGTGGCGGCGGCGACGCCGGTCATCTACGACGCGGCGTTGTCCGTGCCCGAGTACGGCGGCCGTGCCGCCGCGGAACGCGGCCTCGGCGAGTCGATCGCCAAGGCCGCGTCCTTCTGACCCGTTACCGCCAGCGGCCTTCCTCGAAATACCAGCCGCGGCGCCCTCGTACCCAGCGGCCCGGCACCCAGGCCGCCCGTGCCCTCGGCGGACGCGACCAGCTGCCGGGCACCCACGCGTACGCGGAGCCGTTCCACCTGTGGAACCCCTCGACCCAGATGTAACCGGGGCCCGGCGCCACGACGCGCGCTTCCACGACCGGCGCAGGCGGGCCCACCCGGACGTAGACACGTCCCCGCGGAGCCGCGCAGGCCGCCGACGCGGACAAGAGCATCGCCAGGACGCAGGCTGGGACGCACATCCTCGTGATTCGTGCAGAACTCATCGTCGATGTCCTCCTGACGGCCCCGCGCGCGGATGACGGCAAGGCCTGTCGTTGGAATAGACCGCCTGACCCCGGAAAAGGGCACATCCGAGGCCGTCGGTGGCCGGGTCAGGCCGCCTTGGCCTGCAGGGAGATCTCCCGCGTCCAGCGCAGCGCCTCCGCATAAATCTTGGGCAGCGCCGCGTCCGGGTAGCCGGCGCGGCTGGCGGCGGTCTGGGCGTCGGTCCATGCCCCACGCTCGTGGGCGATGACCGCGTCGAGGACGACCCGAGCTTCGTTCGATCCGCCCAGCAGCGCTTCCTTGATGGCGACTGGTAGCGGCATGTCGGCCACGACATCAGCCATCGGGCGCTGCAGGATGACGTCCAGCAGCGAGCAGAGGCCGAGCAGGAAGTACGAGCCCGACTCGGGGGCGTCCATCTGCTCGCTGAGCAGCTCGCAGCAGCGCGCGCGGATAAGGGCCACCGACACGGCTTCGGGCATCCCGCCCTCGCTCAGCCCGGCGAGCGACCACACCGAGGCCCAGCGCCTGATCTGGATGAGGCCGAGCAGCATGAGCGCGCGCCGCATCGAGGTGACTTCCTCCCGGAGCCCGAAGGCGGCGGAATTGACGGAACGCAGCACCCGGTAGCTGAGTGACACGTCGTGCTTGACGAGGTTCTCGACCTCGTCCAGGCTGAGATCGTCGCGATTGAGCGCGGACAGGAGCGTCAGATACGCCAGGCGTCGCGCTGGCAGCGGTGTGCGCGCGAACGTCGTGGGTTGGCAGAAGTAGAACCCCTGGAACAGGTGGTAGCCGGCCGCACGCGCGGCGGCCGCGACCTCCGGGGTTTCGACGTGCTCGGCGACCAGCTTGACCTTGAAGGCCTTCAGGCGGCCGGGCAGCGCGCTCCATTCAGCGGCCGGTGCGTGCTGGACGTCCACTTTGACGAAGGCCACCCACGGGAGCAGCGGGTGCGCTTCCTGCCCCGCACGGAAGTTGTCGAGCGCGATCGCGTAGCCTTGGTCGCGGAGGCGCCGGCACGTGTCGATGACGGCGTCATCGACGTTGATATCGGCGGCGAGTTCCAGCACGGTGGATTCGGGCGGCAGCAGCGAGGCCGCGCCCTCGACGAGCAGATGATGCGTGAGCGTAACGAATGCGCGCAGGCCTGACGTCAGCGCGTCGAGACCGACCGCGAGGATGCCGTCCGTGAGCACGCGCGCGCCCGCCAGGTCGCCCGATGCGTCCTCGTCTGCATCCGCATCTGCACCCGTATCCGCGGGCTCTCGGTGGTAGAGGAGTTCATAGCCGAAGATGTGCCCCGACGGATCGAGGATCGGTTGTCTCGCAATCGATACCGCCTTGCGCGCATCCAACCCGATGGCCATGTCTGCCTCCACGTGCGGGGGGCCGGGTACGTGGCTCCCCCAGGGCGGGAATCGGCACCAGCCGCGAGAAGTTTAGGGCGCAGAAGAATATGGACGAGCGGTTTAGGACGAGCAGTTGGAGGATGGAAGCAGAGCTTGTCCGGGGATTCGAAGTGACCGGGGCGGGGATCGAACCCGCGGCCCGCGCATTAAAAGTTGATGCAGTCACTTTTCTGAATTCTCAAAAACTCTAATAATCCGCGTATTTATTGGTCCAACTGCGTCACGTCAACAGCACGTAGAATACGAGAACTACGGCAATTAGCTCCGCGATGGGGACCGGGACAGGGACAGACTCGCTTATGGAGGCTGGAGTGCAGCGACGCTTCTTGAGTGCTGCCCAAGAGGACGAGCTTCGGCAGCACCTTACTCCAATGTTCGTGTCTGCCGAACGCGCGTCCGCGATCGAATCCGCGAGTGATCGGATGTTCGTCGCGATCGACGCGATCGACAGAATGTGCGAGTACGCGAAGGCGCTCATCGCGGTCAAGGCTAGCTCACCTGGCGCTTTGGGAAAATCTCGAGCGAAGCAGTATGCGCATTCCGTGGCGCTGCTCGCGCCCGCGGCCAGGCTCCGAGAGCTCCTCACTATAGAACGGCCGCTCTATCGATCGGAGCAAGTAGACTGGCCCACCTTTGAGAAGACCTTGGCGGTCCTGGTTGATTCGCTAGAGCTCCAGCGCGACTTGACCTCGCCAAGAGGCCGTGGACGCCCAGCGCAGGAATGGCGCGACGACCTCATCAAAG
>JBEQUD010000410.1:0-5189 GCA_040349235.1 Acidobacteriota bacterium | reverse complement strand
GGCACGGAACGGCCGGCCCAGAGCCGGCGCCGGCGGTCGGACTGGCGTGCGCCTATTTGAGCGGCGAGAAATCCGTCGGATCGACGAAAATCGAGTCCACGTGCGCCACAGCCTTGCCGCCGGCGTCCGATTCCTGCTGGGCCGTCCTGAAGTCGGGCTCGCCGACGAACCCCGCCCAGCCGGCGCGGGCAGACTCGCGGCTCTCGTGCTGCAGGATGTAGACGAACGTGTTCTGCGAGCGCGGCGCTTCGGCCGCCACCGAGTACAACACGGCGTGCATCCCGTGTTTTTCAAACAGCGGCAGCTCGTAGTCCTTGAAACGTTTGAGAAGAGCCGGCAGCTTGCCTTCCGCGGCTGTGTAGGTGCGGATTTCGAAGATATGGCGCGGGGCCTGCGCGCGGAGCGCGTGGTGGCCACCGACAACCACCCCGGCGCCAAACACCAGCGCACCGAGAACAAGACGACCGAAGGTAGTGCGTGACATCGCGTGCCTCCTGTGATGAGCATGCCCAGCCGGCTGGAGCAACCCCGACAGAGAATACCCCATGAAGATCGCCGTCTTTGACACGCACTCCTACGATCAGCAGGCGCTCGCAGCCGCCAACGCCCGATACGGGCACACGCTGACGTTCCTGGAGCCGAGGCTGACGGCGGCCACCGCCGCGTTGGCCGCCGGGTTCGACGCCGCCTGCTCGTTCGTCAACGACCGGGTCGATCGCGAAGCACTCGGGCTCCTGCACCAGAGCGGCATCCGACTCCTCGCCCTGCGGTGCGCGGGCTACAACCACGTCGATCTCCGCGCGGCCGCCGAGCTGGGCATGCGCGTGGTCCGCGTGCCCGAGTACTCGCCACACGCGGTCGCCGAACATGCCGTGGCGCTCGTGCTCGCGCTCGACCGCAAGATCCACCGGGCCTTCAATCGCGTGCGCGAGGCGAACTTCTCGCTCGACGGCCTGGTCGGCTTCGACCTCTATCGCAAGACTGTCGGGGTCGTCGGCACGGGCCGCATCGGCGCGGTGTTCGCGCGGATCATGACCGGCTTTGGCTGCACGGTGGTCGCCTGCGACGTGCGCCAGAACCAGACGCTCATCGACGAGCTCGGTGTGCGCTACGTCGAGCTGCTCGAGCTTTACCAGACGGCCGACATCATCTCGCTCCACGTCCCGCTGACGCCCGCGACGCACCACCTGATCGACAGAACGGCCCTCGCGTCGATGAAGCGTGGCGTGATGCTCGTCAACACGGGACGCGGGGCGCTCGTCGATGCCCGCGCGCTCATCGACGCGCTCAAGTGCGAGGCGGTCGGGGCCGCCGGGCTCGACGTCTACGAGGAGGAAGAGGGCGTGTTCTTTCGCGATCTCTCCGACCAGGTGCTGCGGGACGACGTCCTCGCCCGGCTGCTGACGTTTCCGAATGTCCTCGTCACGTCCCACCAGGCGTTTCTGACCGTCGAGGCCTTGGCCAACATCGCGGACACGACGCTCGCGAGCGCCGCCGCCTTCGAGCGCGGGGAGTCGCTCGTCAACGAAATCCGGAGCGAGCACGTGCTCATCGAGCCGCCGCCTGGGTAAACTGGGGCCTCTGCCACGCCGGGGCGGCCTTGTGCTACGGTGATCGCTTCACGCGGCGCGACAGGAGAACACGCATGACCGACACACAGACCAGAGAAACACGCGGCTTCCAGGCCGAAGTCAAGCAGCTCCTCCACTTGATGATTCACTCCTTGTACGGCAACAAGGAGATCTTCCTGCGCGAGCTGGTGTCGAACGCGTCCGACGCCTGCGACAAGCTGCGGTTCGATGCGATCGCCGACGGCAGCCTGCTCGAGGACGGAGGCGCCCTGCAGATCCGCGTGGCCTACGACAAGGACGCGCGCACGGTCACCGTCTCGGACAACGGTATCGGGATGTCCCGCCAGGAGGTCATCGACCACATCGGCACCATCGCCAAGTCGGGCACGCGCGAGTTCTTCCAGAACTTGAGCGCGGATGCCGCGAAAGACGCCGCGCTCATCGGGCAGTTCGGCGTCGGCTTCTACGCGTCGTTCATCGTGGCCGACAAGGTGACGCTGGTGACACGCCGCGCGGGCCAGCCGGCCGACGAGGGCGTGCAGTGGGAGAGCGCCGGCGAGGGGGACTACAGCATCGAACCCGTCCGGCGCGAGGCACGCGGGACGGACGTCATCCTGCACCTGCGAAGTGGCGAGGACGAGCTGTTGTCGGGCCCGGCGCTTCGCGCCATCCTGCGGAAGTACTCGGACCACATCACCGTGCCCATCCTGATGAAGAAGGACGGCGGCGACGGCGACGAGCAGATCAACCAGGCGTCGGCGCTCTGGGCGCGCCCCAAGGCGGAGATCACCGAGGAGCAGTACGCCGAGTTCTACAAGCACGTCGCCCACGACTTCGACGGGCCGCTCGCCCACAGCCACGTGAAGGTCGAAGGCCGCCAGGAGTACACCCAGCTGCTGTTCATCCCCAAGCGGGCCCCCTACGACCTGTGGGACCGCGAGCATCGCCACGGCATCAAGCTGTATGTCCGCCGCGTCTTCATCATGGACGACGCAGAGCAGCTGATGCCCGCGTACCTCCGCTTCGTGCGCGGGGTCATCGATTCGAGCGACCTGCCCCTCAACGTCTCGCGCGAGATCCTGCAGCAGTCGCGGGACGTCGAGGCCATCCGGTCGAATGCGGTCAAGCGGGTGCTGGGGCTGCTCGACGAGCTGGCGGAGCGCGAGCCGGAGAAATACGCGGGCTTCTGGAAGGAATTCGGCCGCGTGCTGAAGGAAGGGGCCGCGGAGGATATCGGCAACAAGGAGCGCATCGCCAAGCTGCTCCGCTTCGCCTCGACACGCACGGACGTGGAAGAGCAGACGGTATCGCTCGCCGACTACGTGGGCCGCATGAAGGAAGGGCAGACCGCGATCTACTACATCACGGCGGACAGCTTCGCCGCGGCGAAGAACAGCCCACACCTCGAGATCTTCCGCAAGACCGGCATCGAGGTGCTGCTGCTCTCCGATCGGATTGACGAGTGGGTGGTCTCGACCGTGACCGAGTTCGACGGCAAGCCCCTGCAGTCGGTCGCGCGGGGGGATCTGGATTTGGGCGCCCTCGGCCAGGGCGTGGACGGCGAGGCGCCGGCGGCGCGCGGGGACGAGGACAAGACGCTCGTCGAGCGCATCCAGCGGGTGCTCGAGGCACGCGCCAGCAGCGTGCGCGTCACGCACCGGCTGACCGATTCGCCTGCGTGTCTCGTCGCCGACGAGCACGGCCTCAGCATGAACCTCGAGCGGTTGCTGCGCGCGTCGGGGCAAAACGTGCCGACCAGCAAGCCCATTCTCGAGATCAACCCGCGGCACCCGATCGTCGAACGCCTGCAGCAGGAAACCGACGCCACCCGCTTCTCCGACTGGAGCCACATCCTGTTCGACCAGGCGACGCTCGCCGAAGGGGGGCAGCTCGACGACCCCGCGACGTTCGTCAAACGGCTGAACGAGCTGATGCTGGCCCTGGCCGGCGGGCCTGCCTCGCGGATCTGGACGCCAGGCGCCTAACCGGTGGTGGGGTGAGGGCCCTCGAGGGCCCTTACTCTTTGGGGCCGATCGTGGCGCGGCCGTCCATGTACGGCCGGAGCGCCGTGGGGATGACGACCGAACCGTCCTTCTGCTGGTAGTTCTCGAGGACCGCAATCAGCGTCCGGCCGACAGCCAGGCCCGAGCCGTTGAGCGTGTGAACGAGCTCGGCCTTCCCCGCCCCGCCAGCCCGGAACTTGATGCCCGCGCGCCGGGCCTGGAACGCCTCGGTGTTGCTGCACGACGAGATCTCGCGGTAGGTGTTCTGGCTGGGGAGCCACACCTCGATGTCGTAGGTCTTGGCTGACGCAAACCCCATGTCGCCGGTGCAGAGCAGCATCGTGCGAAACGGCAGCTCGAGCCGCTTCAGCACGTCCTCGGCGTCGGCGACGAGCCCCTCGAGCTCGGCGTAGGACTGCTCGGGCGTCGTCAGCTTGACCAGTTCCACCTTGTCGAACTGGTGCTGACGGATGAGACCGCGCACGTCCTGCCCATAAGAGCCGGCCTCGCTGCGGAAGCAGGGCGTATAGGCCGTGTAACGGAGCGGGAGATCGCGCCCATCCAGAATCTCGCCGCGGTGCAGATTGGTCAGCGGCACTTCGGCCGTCGGCACGAGGTAGAGATCCCACTCGCCGGCAATCTTGAAGAGGTCTGCCTCGAACTTCGGCAGGTTGCCGGTGCCCGTGAGCGCCGCGGTGTTGACGAGGAACGGCGGCTCGACTTCGCGGTAGCCGTGCTCGCGCGTATGCAGATCGAGCATGAAGTTGATGAGCGCGCGCCCGAGCCTCGCCCCAGCGCCGCTCAGGACGGAGAAGCGCGCGCCCGACATGCGCGCGGCGCGCTCGAAATCGAGGATGCCGAGCGCGGCGCCGATATCCCAGTGCGGCTGCGGGGCGAAGTCGAAGGCGCGGGGTTCGCCGTGCTGGCGCACCACGACGTTGTCGGCCGCGCTCGCGCCAACCGGCACGCTCGCGTGCGGCAGGTTCGGCACCATCTGCAGCGCACGCTCCCGTTGGCGCTCGACCTCGTCGAGCTCGATGCCGATCTGCTTGATTTCGAGAGCGCGCTTCCTGTTGGCCGCCTGCAGCTCCGCCGTATCGCGGCCCTCGCGCTTGGCGCGGCCGACCTCGTCGTTCGAAGCGTTCTGCTGACGCTTCAGGCCTTCGAGCTCGGGGATGAGACGCCGGCGCGCGTGCTCGAACGTCGCGAGCTCGTCGAGCGCCTGGCGGGGGTCGAGGCCCCGGTTCTTGAGACCGGCCTCCACTTTGTCCACGTGGTCACGAATAAATGCGGGATCGAGCATGATGCCTCAACTGTTCATTCTATATTCGCGTTGCCGAGGAATCCTCTGCTACGATGTCCGCCGTGTCCAACGTCGTTCGCAAAGCCGTCTTCCCCGCCGCCGGTCTCGGCACACGATTTCTTCCCGCCACCAAGGCGCAGCCCAAGGAAATGCTGCCGCTCGTGGACAAGCCGATCATCCAGTACGGCGTGGAAGAAGCCGTCGCCTCGGGCATCGATAACATCCTGCTCGTCACGGGCCGCGGCAAGAACGCCATCGAAGACCATTTCGACGTCTCGATCGAGCTCGAGTCCTTTCTCGAGGCGCGCGGCA
>JBEQUD010000402.1:0-3593 GCA_040349235.1 Acidobacteriota bacterium | reverse complement strand
GCCGGCGCGAACCCGGCCTTGCGCGCGAGCTCGATCTCCCAGATCGAGTTGGCGTCCGCCGCGCTGCCCAGTTCGCGCAGCCGGCGCACGAGGGCCAGGGTGGAGTTGGCCTTCAGGGCGTAGTGCAGCCGGTGCGGATACGCGCCAAAGGCATCGTCGATGGCGCGGTAGCGATCGCGCAGCACCGCGGCGCTGTACACGTAGGTCGGCGTGCCTTCGGCGTCGGCAATCGACGAGAGCGGAACGCCGTCGCAGAGGAGTTCGTGGGCGTGTCGGGAGAAACCGGTCACAGGACGCGTAGCGTATACTAACCCACTCAGCCCTCCATGTCTGCCGACCTTCCGGCGCCGTCACCAGACGCCATCGAGACGATCATCGAGCGGTGTCTGCGCGGCGACCAGACCGCCTGGGATGTCATCGTGCGCCGGTACTGGCGCACGGTGTTCAACGTGGCGTACAAGTTCGTGGGCCGGCAGGACGAGGCGGAGGACCTGACGCAGGAAATCTTCCTGAAGCTTTTCCGATCGCTCGACACATTCGACCGTCGCGCGAACTTCCAGACCTGGCTGGTCAGCGTCAGCCGCAACCTCTGCATCGATCATTACCGGCGGGTCCGCAAGGAACGGGAATCGGTCGATCGGGCCGTCGATCCGAGCGAGCTCTCCCCGGTCGAGCCGGGTCCGGGCCCCATGGCCGCCCTCGAACAGCAGGACCGCGTCAGCCTGCTGCGCGAAGCCATGGCGGCGCTTCCGGCGACCCTGCGATCGGCCGTCCTGATGCGCGACATCGAGGACGTGCCCTATCAGGAGATCGCACGACGCCTGCACATCCCTGAGGGGACGGTGAAATCACGGATCAACCGGGGGCGAACCGAACTCGCCCGGCAGATCCGACGGCTGCGCGGCAAGGACTATCGCCCGTCCGGCACGGCCCCGGTCGGGGCGGTCGCGGCGAGGCGCAGGCTCGCAACAGCGGACGGAACAGAACCCTAGCAAGGAGCGAACGGATGAAGCTCAGCACGGAACATCTTGGCGCGGTCTCCATCGTGCGGGTCGGCGAGGCCCGCATGATGTACCCCATGCTTGCCGAGTTTGCCGCCGCGGTACAGACGCTCGTGGCCGCGGGGCATCACGAGGTCCTGATCGACCTGGCGCCGGTCACCTACATCGACAGCGCCACGATCGGCTGCCTCATGGACCTCTACCGGCAGGTGCGGACGGCGGGCGGCCACCTGAAACTGTCCGGGGTGCAGAAGCGCGTCGAGACCATCTTGACGATGACCGGCGCGCAGACCTTTCTCGAAATACACGCCGACGCGCCGAGCGCCGTCAAGAGCTTCGAGGCCTAGCCATGCGAACGATCACCACGACCACCGGTGTCGCGATCACGCTCGATGGCGACCTGCTCGCCGTCATGGAAGCGCTCTACCGCGAGGTCACCGCGCGGCGCGGCCTCGAGCGGTCGTTCGAGGATATGGTCCGTGAAATCCAGCACCTCATCGACCAGATGGACGAGGGCGAGCGTCGGGCGTACCTGGCCGAGAGCCTGTTTCTCAACACCGTCAAGTACGAGAACGACAAGCTCGAGGGCTACATGCGCAAGCTGCTGGAGAAGTAGTGCGCGTCAGCGGCCGGCGGGCGGCGGGATGACCGCGCTGTCCCAGTGCTCCACCAGCTTGCCGTCCTTGACGCGGAACGTGTCGAACGTGAACGCCTCGTAGAAGGTGCCGGGGTCGGCCGCCGGGTCCGGTCGGCTCGTCCGGTGCACGACGGTGACGATGTCGCACTCCGCAGTCACGATCTCGAACGGGTTGCCGGCGGGCGGCTGCGGGCCTGGCGCCGGGGCCGCCGGCGGTGCCGCGGCCTGGGCCAGAAACGTCGTCTTGAACTCTTCGTAGTCGCTGACCTTGTTCGTTTGCGCGCGCTTCTTGAAGGCCGGATTGTGCTGCTTGTAGCCCGGGTCGGCCAGCGCCACTCGCGCGGCGCCCGACGTCCGGAAGAACTGCATCACCAGCGTGCGATTCGCCTCGAGCTGGGCTGGGGTTGCCGTGCACCCGGGCGTGGGGTTGGCCTGGCGCGCGGGCGCTGGCTGTTGTGCAAACAGGGCCGACGCGGCCGCGAACACGAAACCGATGGCCGACAGATACCGCATGCTCATGGCGTTCCGCCCTCCTGACGTGGTCCCAAGTGCAGGTCGCTCGCGCAACCGCGGCGGAATCATACTCCGCCTCGACGTACAATGGACTGCCGAAGCGCTGAATGTCCCTGGTCTATCTCTCGACCCGTTTCCAGTGTAGCTGGCCGTGGAGCACGCTTGTCATGCTGTGCGACGGCCGGGTCGTCTGCGGCTGCGCGGACCCCTACGGACAGCGCGTGCTCGGGGACCTGCGGCACTCTTCGCTCCACGAGGTCTGGACCGGACCGACCGTGGCCGGCCTGCGCGAGGCCTTGAACGGCGGCGGCGCGGCGTTCTGCGGTAACTGCCCTCTCAAGCTGCCGCTCGCGAAGGGAGACAGCCCCGCCGTCCGCCCCCTCGACGCGGGCGCACTGCCCAACCGCCTGTACATCGAGTGCACCGCGGCCTGTAATATTTCCTGCACCCAGGCGATCTGCGCACCGGAAACGGGCATCACGCGCACGCGCCAGGCCGGCATGCTCGACTTCGAGCTCTTCCGCCGCGTGGTGGACGAGGCCGGACCGTCCTTGGGACGCATCGACTTCTTCAATTACGGCGAAGCCTTTCTCCACAAGCGCGCCGTCGAGATGTGCGAGTACATCAAGTCGCGGTTCCCGCACATCTACTTGTATACGAGCACCAACGGCCTGGCACTCAGCGAGGCGGCGGCGCGGCGGCTCGTGCACTCGGGCATCGACGAAGTGACCTTCTCCATCGACGGCGCCACGCCGGAGAGCTACGTGCAGTACCGGCAGCGCGGGAAGTTCGATGTCGCCATCGCGAACCTGCGCGCGATGGCCGACGAGAAACGGCGGTCCGGCCGCGATCTGCCCTTCCTCAACTGGCGCTACATCCTCTTCAAGTGGAACGACAGCGACGCCGAGATGAACGTCGCGCGCCAGCTGGCGGCCGACATCGGCGTGGACCGGCTGTGCTGGGAGATCACCGACCACCCCGAGGACAGCTTCTCGCGGCGCTTCGCGGCGGGCTCGCCGGCCTTCGACGCCATCCGCCACGAAGTCTGGGACGAGAGCGGCCTCGGGAACGCGATCGCCGGGGCGACGCCGCGGGCGAAGATCGAGGTCCGGACGCTGGTGCCGCAGCTGCCGCTGCGGGGCCGTGCCGGCCAACCGTTGACGGTGCGGACACGCGTGCAGAACCTGTCCTCGCGGGCGTTTCCCGCGCAGGCCACGTACGGCCGGCGACTCGTGCGGCTCGGCGCGCAGCTGTGCACGGCTGACGGGACGCTCATCGATCGCGATTTCGCCCGCGCCTGGCTGCCGAACCATCTGCAGCCGGGCGGCCGCGTGGACGTGTCCATCGAAATCCCGGTGCCCGCCGCCCCGGGACGCTACGCGCTGAAGTTCGATCTGGTCAGCGAAGGCATCGACTGGTTCGAACGGTGCGGCTCGCCGACG
>JBEQUD010000392.1:0-7433 GCA_040349235.1 Acidobacteriota bacterium | reverse complement strand
ACTTCGCCGAGGATGCGGACTGCCCGGCCGGGCCCTGGAAACGGCTGGCGGACCACGAACTCTTCGTCGAGGCCCAGCTTCCGCCCGACCTCACGCACCTCGTCCTTGAAGAGCTCGCGCAGCGGCTCGACCAGGGCCATCCGCATACGCTCGGGCAGCCCGCCGACGTTGTGATGGCTCTTGATGAGCGCGGACTGCCCCACAATCGCCACCGACTCGATGACGTCTGGGTACAGCGTGCCCTGCGCGAGAAAGTCCACCTGCCCGAGCTTGACGGCCTCGCCCTCGAACACGTCGATGAACGTGGCACCGATGATCTTCCGCTTCTGTTCGGGGTCCGTGACGCCCGCCAGACGGCCCAGGAACAGCGTGGACGCATCCACGAACACCAGGGGCAGCTGCAGGCGCACGTAGCGCTTGCGAATCTGCGCGGCCTCATTGAGGCGGAGCACGCCGTTATCGACGAAGATGCACGTCAGTCGATCCCCAATCGCGCGGTGGATGATGACGGCGGCCACCGTCGAATCCACCCCGCCGCTGAGCGCACACACGACCCGCCCCGTGCCCACCTGCGCGCGGATGCGAGCCGTGGCCTCCTCGACGAAGGACGCCATCGTCCAGTCGCCACGGCACCCGCAGATACCGTAGGCGAAGTTACGGAGGATCTCGAGGCCGCCTTCGGTGTGTACGACCTCGGGATGGAAGAGGAGGGCGTAGAGCCCGCGCTCGCGCTGGGCCATGGCCGCGACCGGCGCGTTCGCGCTCGTCGCCAGCACGACAAAACCCGCGGGCGGCGCGGCCACGAAATCTCCGTGGCTCGCCCAGACCCGAATCTCGGGCGCGACATCCGCGAAGAGGCCCGTGGACTCGTCCACGCTGACCGTGGCGTGTCCGAATTCCCGGTGGGCCGCCGGCGCCACGCGTCCCCCGAGCGCATGCGCCATCAGCTGCATGCCGTAGCAAATCCCCAGCACCGGTATCCCCATGTCGAACAGGGTCGGGTCGCAGCTCGGTGCGCCGGGCGCCGAGACGCTCTTGGGGCCCCCGGACAGAATAATGCCCGCCGGCCGCCGCATGCGGATCTGTTCCGCCGGTGTATCGGGCGCCCAAATCTCCGAGTAGACCGAGAGCTCGCGGAGGCGGCGGGCGATGAGTTGCGTGTACTGCGATCCGAAGTCGAGAACGATGATGGTCTGATGATTCACGAGAGGCCTGCGCTGCCGGGGTTCACGCGACGAGAAGGAACGACGGTATTATAACGGTGTGCGCAGGAACCGGGTTATCGGATGTAGTGTTCTTGCGATCCTCCTGACCTCGCTCGGGGCCATCGCGCTCGGCGCGTTCGGCACGCCTGCCGTGCGTGCGCTCGACTTGTTTCCCGTGCGCACGCTCTGGACCCTGCGTCTCGGCCGCCAGCTCGGTCTCCCACCCGCGTACTCGGGACGACACGCCTACTTCGCCCTTGACGGCAATCAACTCGTTGCCTACGACCTCGCGAGCGGCATGCGGGAATGGCAGGTCGCCGGCGCGCCGGAGACGGCCCTGGCGGCGGGGGGCGGCCTCGTGTTCCTCGTCGAGCGTGCAGGCCTCTCCGCCCTGCACGCCGCGGATGGTCGGGCCGCGTGGCGCTTCGCGCTCGGCGCCAGGCTCACGACACCGCCGACCTGGGACAACGGCTGGCTCGTCCTGACGGCCGAGGACGGCGACATCATCGCGCTGCGAGGCCTCGACGGACAACCGATCTGGCGCCGCGCCGCCAAGGCGCGGGCACGCGTCGCCCCGTCGCTCGCCGCCGATCGACTCTACGTCGCGCTCGAGGACGGACGGATCCTCGCCTTACGCATCGATACCGGCGACATCATCTGGGAGAGTCGCGTGGGCGGCAGCCCGACGAGCCTGCTCGCCCTCGACGACCGGCTGTTCGTAGGCTCGACGGACAACTTCTTCTATTGCCTGCTGGCCAAGAGCGGCACCTGGGACTGGCGGTGGCGGACGGGCGGGGACATCGTCGGTGCACCGGTGGTGGACGATCGCCGTGTCTATTTCGTGTCGTTCGACAACGTCCTCCGGGCGCTCTCGCGGAAGACGGGCGGACAACAATGGGTGCGGCTCCTGCCCTTGCGTCCGGCGGGCGGGGCCATCAGGGCCGGATCCGCGCTCATCGTGGCGGCCGTTGCGCCGGCGCTGCGCGCGTATCGGATGTCGGACGGCGGTCCGGCAGGAGACCTGGCGACCGACGGCGAACTGGCGGCGCCGGTCTACCCCGTACCGGATACGACCCTGCCAACGCTGCTGGTCGTGACGCGCGATCTGGCCACGGGTGCGACGGCGAAGCTGGTCGCCCGGCAACTCGAACCGTCGCCCACCACGTTGGCGCCGCTGGCTAATCCGGTGAAGCTGCCCGCACTGCCTGACGCCGCCCCGTCGAAGTAGGACAGGGTCAGTTCCACGCCGTCCCTTCTGTCCCCGCGGCGAGGGGCGCCCGTTCCACGGCGTTGCGGCGCCGCGCCGCGTACCCCGCGTATAACGTCACGTACGCCCCGAGCGCCGTCGCGCCGAGATACTCGAAGACGAGCCCACGGACCAGCAGGGCGACGATCTGCACCGGGAACACCGCCAGTCCGACGAGGGGCACGAACGCGATCAGGCCGACGCCCGACCAGGCCAGGGCCGATGCAAGCGTCGCCGCCACCACCAGCGCAACCACGACGCCGAAGACGCCGGCGAGCTCTCGAAAGTCTGCGCGGATGAACCGGAGCACGGACACCACCGCCGCACCGAGAGGAGCGCCGTCGAGCGCGAGCGCAATCTGGACGAGGAGATAGAACAGGTTGACGATCGTGATCCACGCCACCAGGAGCGCAGCCGCGAGGGCGGCGATGAACGTCCACCCGAGCAGCAGCGCCCGGCCGCCGATCGTCCGGTAGCCGTAGGCCACGAAGGCCACATACGCGCCGCCCGAGAGCGCATAAACCGCCATCAGCCCCAGCCCCAGGAGCAAATACGGCTTGAAGAGCCGCACGCAACCCGTGGTGAACCGCTGCAGGGTGAACCGCGACGCCCCGTGGAGGCTCTCGAGCGTGAGCGGCGCCTGTTCGAGGGGGCCCGCGGCGTGATGCGCGGCCACGAGCACATCGACCGTGCCGCCTTTGACGAGGAACATGAACGCCGATCCCCCGAAGAGGACGACCGCAAAGGCGACCGCAAACGCCACGAACGCCACTGGCTCGGACAGCAGAGCGCTGGCGATGGTCGTAAAAATGTCCCGCATCGACCCCTGGAGCAGGTCGGCGAGATCGGCGCCGAGCAGCACGGCCACGAGAATGGCTGCGCCGATGACGGGGACGGCGAGCAGTACCTGGAATGTGGTCTCCGCGACGAACTGGATCGCCACGGCGGCCCAGTTGGCGGCCGCGAGCAAGGCCCCGCGCTTGAGGAGCAGTTTGAGTGTCTCAGGCCGCTGCATCTAGGTCGAGGGTGACCCTCATTGTATGCTGTCTTCACCGTGACGACCGCATGCGCGTGCTAGGACCGATTGTCCGTGCCGGGTTCGTGGCCGCACTGGTGGTGGCGGGCGCCGGCTGGGCGCTCGAGCTGATGCGGTTCGGCCCCACGGACCTTGCCGCCGCGACGCGGGTCGAGGCGGCCGTTCAGGACGATGTCAATGCGAGCGCGGCGAGCCTGGACGCGATGGCGGCCCGTGCGGCCACCCATCGTGACGCGATTCTCGCGGCGCGCCGGGATCCCTCCGCGTCCGCACGCCTCTTCGACCTGCTCGATCAGATCGTAGCCGACGACCCGTCCGGCCACACGGGCATCACCATCTTCGACGAGGCCGAGGCCCCCATCGCCTGGGCGGGCCGCGTCTCCGATCCGCCGGCGCGCCTCGCGACCCCGCGTGCGGCCCTGTCGCTCGCCGCCAGCGCGTTCGGGCCGCGGCTGCTCCGCACGGAGGCGCTCGTCGAACCGACCCGCCGCGCCGGCGCGCGCCTCGCCACGATTGTCGCCGAGCGACTGCTCGACCCGCTCGAGTCCCCACCAACCCTGGGCGACCGTGCCGTGCTCACGACCCCGTTGGCGCCTGTGACACTGCTGCTCGGCGGGGCGCTCCCGCCGGCCGGTGCGCTTGTCTTTCCCGTCACCGCCCCGGACGGCGCCCCGCTCGTGCGCGCCGCTGTCGCGCCCGCCGATCTCGCGCAGTCCCGCGCGAGATGGCAGCACCGCACGAAGGCCGCATGGGTGTCGGTCCTCGCGGTCACGCTCCTCTGCTGCGCCGCGCCGCTTGTCGAGCGCCGCCGTCACGCGCGCCGCCCGCGCGCCAGCCTCGGGCTGGCCGCCGGCATTGCCGGGCTCCTGCTGTCGTCGCGGATCATGTTCCGCTTTGCGGCCATGCCGGTGCAGGCGGCCCCGTCGCTCGTCGGCCCGCTCAACCTGCTGCTGACGTCGCTCGTGGCGGCGGCGCTGGTCTGGCTCCTCATCGATATTCTGGAAACCGCACGGCTGACCGCGCCCCGCGCGCGCCTCCTTCCCCAAGGCCCCGCATCGATCGCGCTCGTCGGCCTGACGTACCTGGCCATCGGGCTCCTCGACGCCGTCCTGCCCTCCCTCTACGGACGGTTCTTACGGGCGGTCGTTGGGCGGACAACCGTGGACATCCTGCACTTTTCGCTCCACCCGCTCGACCCCGCACGCCTGGGCCTCGCCTTCGGCTTCGTCCTCCTCCACGCGGCGGTCATCTGGACCGCGGTCGCGATTGCGCGGGCGCCGCGCGTCTGGTGGCGGACTCCGGCCGGGATCCTGCGCCGTGTCACGGCGGAGGGCTGGACGGCTGGCGCACTGCTCGGCGCCGCAGCCATGGCGCGGACGCCGGCGGCCCTCCCGGCAGGGCCACAACTCGTCGCGCTGGCGGCGGTGGGTGCGTGCGCGGCGGCGTTCTCGGCGAAGTGGTGTCGTGCGAGGCGCGCCTCGCAGGCGGCGCGCCTCGGCGGCCTGTTCCTGGCGCTGCTCGTGCCGGCGGTCGCCATGTACCCATCGTTCGCGGCATTTGCCGTCGCCATCAAGGAAGGCACGATTGCCACGGCGTCTGGCCCACAGGCCGCCCGCCTGCGGGACGACTTGCAGGCCCGCCTCCGCACGACACGCGCACAGATCGACAACCACCCCGGGCTCGCGCACTTCGTCGAACCGCGCGCCGGATTCGAGACGCCCACGGTGGACCGCGGCTTTCTCGTCTGGTCCCAGACCGATCTGGGCAAGTACCGTCTGACCTCCGCTGTCGAACTCTATGGCCAGGACGGGAATCTCGTCAGCCGCTTCGCGTTGAATCTTCCTGAGTACACGCCCGGCTCGTTCCATGCGACGAGCTGCTCCTGGGATCTCGCCGACGTCGTCTCACCGATCGGCGCCACCCAGTCCCACGTGCTGCGGGCGAGCCGCGGCATCTGCGACGCGGGCCGCGTCGTCGGGGGGATCGTCGTGCGTGCGATGCTCGACTATCGTTCCCTCCCGTTCATCTCGTCGCAGAGCCCCTATCTCCAGTCGCTGCGGCCGGAGCGGCAGCTTCCCGGCGAGGGGGTGTCGGGCCGCGACGTCGAGTTCGCGGTGTACGGCTGGAGCCGCCTGCCGCTGTTCGCGTCGGGAACGAGCGTCTGGACGCTGAGCGACGACGTCTTCGAGCGCGCGACCGAGACCCGGGCCCCCTTCTGGGACAGCGTCGATCGCAATGGCGAGCGATTCCGCGTCTACATTCTGAACGACCGCGCCGGGATTTACGCCCTGGGCTACCCGGTCCTCACCCTGTTCGGCCATCTCATCAACCTTGCGGAGCTCGCCACCCTGGTCCTGGCTCTATTCGTGGTGCTCATTGCCTGGAGCACGCTCTTCAACGCGCTCACCTCGCCCGGGCCCGCGAGCGCGCAGGCCCTGCTCCGCGAGGTGCGCTCGAGCTTCTACCGCAAGCTGTTCCTGGCGTTCTGGGCCGCGGCCGTACTGCCCGTGGTGCTGATGGCCTTCGCGATCCGGACGTATTTCGCCGGCGAGCTGACGGCGGGCATCGAGGACGCCGCCATCAAGACCGTCACCGTCGCGCAGCGGCTCGTCGAGGACTACGCCACGCTACAGCAGCGGGGCGAGGGCACGCTCGCCGTCCTCGACGACGAGATCATGGTCCTCGTCAGCCGCGCGATCGACGAGGACGTGGACCTGTTCGATCGCGCCCGACTGCAGGCCACGAGCGAGCGGGACCTCTTCGCCTCGCGACTGCTCGCCACCCGCACGCCCGCGCCCGTGTACCGCAAGCTCGTGCTCGAGCGAGCGCCGACCTACGTGGGCGTGCAGCAGGTCGGCACCGTTCGCTACTACATCGCGGCGGCGCCGGTTCGCACCGGCGGCCGAGACGGCGTGGTGACCGTCCCCGTCGCCCTGCGCCAGCAGGAGATCGAACGGCAGATCGACGAGCTCGATCGCCGCGTGCTCTTCGGCGCCGTCCTCCTCAGTCTGTTCGGGGGCGCCTTCGGCTACTGGATGGCCGAGCGCATCGCCGACCCCGTCAACCGCCTCACGCGCGCCACACGGCGCATCGCGCGCGGGGACCTCAACGTCCGGATCGCGTTGACTTCGTCGGACGAGCTCCGACGGCTCGTCGAGGACTTCAACCAGATGGCCGCCGACCTGACCGAGCAGCGCGCGGCATTCGAACGGACCAAACGTCTCGAAGCCTGGGCCGACATGGCGCGGCAGGTGGCGCACGACATCAAGAACCCGTTGACACCGATCCAGCTGTCGGCCGAGCATGCCCGGCGCGTGAACATCGACCACGGCCGGCCGCTGTCCCCGGTTCTCGACGAGTGCGTGACCGCGATACTGGGACAGGTACGCCTGCTCCGCCAAATCGCCACGGAATTTTCCAACTTCGCGTCGTCGCCCACCCCGCATCCCGCACCGACGGCCGTCGCCGATCTCGTCGAGGAGGTGGTCGTGCCCTACCGGGCGGGCCTCGCGGACCGGATCGCGATCGACGTCGTCACCGCCCCCAACCTGCCCACGCTCTCCATCGACCGCACCCTCTTTGCACGGGCGCTCACCAACGTCCTCGAGAATGCCTTGCACGCGATGCCCGGCACGGGGCGGGTCGCCATCACGGTGGCGACACGCCTGGACGCCGCGCCCGGGCCGGACACGCCTTCGCGGCCGTCAGTCGTCGTCGAAGTGACGGATACCGGCGTGGGGATGGACGAGGAAGCGCTCGCGAAAATCTTCGAGCCTTACTTCTCGACGAAAGCGACGGGGACGGGGCTGGGCCTGACCATCGCCAAGCGCAACGTCGAATTGAACGGCGGCACGATCCACGTCAAGAGCACCCGCGGAATCGGGACCACCGTCACGACCAATCTCCCGTTGCCCAATCTCCCGTTGCCGCCCGCCGCCTAGCCCAG
>JBEQUD010000136.1:0-4284 GCA_040349235.1 Acidobacteriota bacterium | reverse complement strand
ATCTCGTCAGAAACGGGCCGGGCGCCGCACGCCACTCGCGGGAGGCGCTGGCACTCGGGCACATGTACGCACGGGGTGGCCTGGACGGACGCGCCCGTGTCGCCTACGGGCAGGCTATCGCCGCGGGCACGCTGCCTCGCGGCGGGGTTGTAGAGGCGCTGCGTGCGCTGGCGCGGCTGGCGCGTCGGACACGGCGCTACGACGACGCAGCGGCCTGCTGGCAGGCCCTGCTCGAGGTAGAGGCGTCACCGGCCCAGGTGGCGCGCGAAGCCAGCACAGCCCTGGCGATTTACCACGAGCACCGCGCGCGCGATCTTCGCGCGGCGCGGGCGTTTGCGTTGCAGAGTCTGGACGGAAACGATCGGGCGGGCGGAACGGCCTGGAACCAGGCCGTCCGGCATCGGCTGGCGCGAATCGAAAAGAAGATGGGTGCTAGCGGGCAGCCGAAGCTGTTTCCTTCTTCGCCTTTGCGGCCTTCTTCCGGCTCTCGGATGTCTGCACGCCGAACTTCTTCGTAAACCGCTCGACGCGCCCTTCGGTGTCGATGAGCTTCTGGCGGCCCGTGAAGAACGGGTGGCAGTTCGAGCAGATTTCGAGGTGCAGCTCGTTCTTCGTCGAGTGCGTGTGCCACGTCGCGCCGCAGGCGCAGCGCGCCTCGACTTCGTGGAACGTCGGATGGATGCCTTCCTTCACAGCGTGCTCCTTGCCCCAGTCGGGAAAACCCTAGTATATCAGCCCGCCACCCCGTCAGCCCCGGCCGCTCGACATCGAGGCCAGGAAGTCCTGATTGGTCTTGGTCTTGGACATTTTTGACAGCAGCAGCTCCATCGCCTCGACCGGCGACAGCGGGGTCAGCACCTTTCTGAGGACCCACACGCGGTTCAGATCCTCCTTCTGGATGAGGAGCTCTTCCTTGCGGGTGCCGCTCTTCTGGATGTCGATCGAGGGGAAGACGCGGCGGTCGGTCAGCTTGCGATCGAGGTGGATTTCGAGGTTGCCCGTGCCCTTGAACTCCTCGAAGATGACCTCGTCCATGCGCGAGCCGGTATCGACGAGCGCGGTCGAGATGATCGTCAGCGAGCCGCCTTCTTCGATGTTGCGCGCCGCACCGAAGAAGCGCTTCGGCCGCTGGAGGGCGTTGCTGTCCACGCCGCCCGACAGCACCTTGCCCGACGGCGGGACGATGGTGTTGTAGGCGCGCGCCAGACGCGTGATCGAATCGAGCAGGATGACGACGTCCTTCTTGTGCTCGACCAGGCGCTTGGCCTTCTCGATGACCATCTCCGCCACCTGGACGTGGCGCTGGGCGGGCTCGTCGAACGTGGACGAGATGACCTCGCCGCGCACCGAGCGCTGCATGTCGGTGACTTCTTCCGGCCGCTCGTCGATGAGCAGCACGATGAGGTACACCTCGGGGTGGTTGTGCGTGATGCTGTTGGCGATGTTCTGCAGCAGCATCGTCTTGCCCGTGCGCGGGGGCGCGACGATGAGGCCGCGCTGGCCCTTGCCGATCGGCACCATCAGGTCGAGCACGCGCGCCGACAGGTTGTCGCCGTCGGTCTCGAGCGCGATGCGGTTCTGCGGATAGAGCGGGGTCAGGTTCTCGAAGAACACCTTCTCGCGGGCCCGTTCGGGCGGCTCGAAGTTGACTGCCTCGACCTTGATCAGCGCGAAGTAACGTTCGCCGTCCTTCGGCGATCGGATCTGGCCCGACACGGTATCGCCCGTGTGGAGATCGAACTTGCGGATCTGGGAAGGCGATACGTAGATGTCGTCCGGGCCCGGGAGGTAGTTGTAGTCGGGCGCGCGCAGGAACCCGAACCCGTCTGGCAGGACCTCGAGGACGCCCTCGGAGAAGATGAGCCCGCTCTTCTCGGCGCGGGCCTTGAGGATCTCGAAGATGAGCTCCTGCTTGCGCATCCCGGTCGCCCCGGGCACGTCGAGCTGCTTGGCAATCTTCGTGAGCGCGCCGACGCTCATGTCCTTGAGCGTCGCCAGGTCGATGCGCTCTATCTTCTCGGTCTGCGCGGGGGCCGCGGGGCCGTTGGCCCGGGCAGCGGGCGGCTGCGGGGCGGTTTGCGGTTGCGGCTGTTGGTCGCCAGCGTGTCGATCAGTATCCACAGTTCGTCCAGTCCTTCGCCCGTGACCGCCGATACCGGCAGGACGGGATGTTCAAAAACGGCTTCGAGTGTCCGGTGCGCGCGCTGCCGTTCGGCGCGCGACAGCTTGTCAATCTTGGTCGCCACCAGCGCGGCGGACCCGGCCGCCGCGTGCAGCCACCGCCAGCCGGCGAGGTCGCTCTCGAGACCCGGGTGGCGCGCATCCACGAGCAGGATGCCGGCCGCCGCGTCGCGCGCGAAGTAGGCCGCCGTCAGGGCATCGAACTCTTCCGCCGCCTCGCGCCCGCCGCGGGCATAACCATATCCAGGCAGATCCACCAGGTAGAGCGGTGTCCCTGTAGCCCGCACGACCCGATAGAGATTCGCCAGCCTGGTCTTGCCCGGCGCCGCGCTGGTCCGCGCCAGCCGCTGCCGCACGAGCGCATTGAGCAAGCTCGATTTGCCGACGTTCGAACGGCCGACCAGGGCGACTTCCCCGAGACCGTCCCTGGGAAAATCGGCGGCGCCGGCGGCGCTCTTGACGAACGTGGCTTCGATTTTCACAGGGCGGGCACGGCGGGGTCGGCCTGTGCTGCCTCCCCTGCCGCTCCTGCCACAAAAATCATCAGTGAGTGATGGTGTCGTCGGTGATGGCGCTCTCGACCGGCGCCGCCTGCGCCTCTGGCGACAGGGCGGTCAGCGGTCCGGTCAGCGCGATCTTCAAAACCTCGTCCATCGTCTGGACCAAGTAGACGTTCAGGGAGTCCAGGACGTTCTTGGGGATATCCGCCAGATCCTTTTCGTTGTCCTTCGGCAGGATGATGTTCTTCATGCCCGCCCGGTGCGCGGCGAGCACCTTCTCCTTGACGCCGCCAATCGGCAGCACCTTGCCCCGCAGCGTGATTTCGCCCGTCATCGCCACGTCCTTCTTGATCGGGATGCGTGCGAGGGCGGACACGAGCGCGGTCGCCAGGGTGATGCCGGCCGACGGTCCGTCCTTGGGAATGGCACCTTCCGGCACGTGAATGTGCACGTCGCTCTTGCGGTTGAAGTCCTTCGGGATGCCGTAGTCTTCGGCCTTCGAGCGCACGTAGCTCATGGCGGCCTGCGCCGACTCCTGCATGACGTCGCCGAGCTTGCCGGTGAGCGTCAGGTGCCCCTTGCCGGGCATGAGCGTCGCCTCGGTCACGAGGATCTCGCCGCCGACTTCGGTCCAGGCCAGCCCGGTCGCGATGCCGATTTCGTTGGTCTCCTCGGCCATCGTGTTCCGGAAGCGCGGTACGCCGAGATACTGCGTGACCTTCTCCGCCGTAATCTCCTCGGAGAACGTCGAGCCTTCGACGACCACCTTGCGGGCGACCTTGCGGCAGATGGACGAGATCTCGCGTGCGAGGTTGCGGACGCCGGCCTCCCGGGTGTAGCGCTGGATGACCGCCTGGAGCGCCTCGTCGGTGAACGTGATGTTGTCCTTCGTCAGGCCCGCGCCTTCGACGGCCTTCGGCGCGAGGAACTTCCTGGCGATCTCGATCTTCTCGAGCTCGGTGTAGCCGGCCAGCTGCAGCACTTCCATGCGGTCGCGCAGCGCCTGCGGAATCGTATGGAGCACGTTGGCCGTGCAGATGAACATGACGTGCGACAGGTCGTACTCGACGTCGAGGTAGTGATCGAGGAAGGTGTTGTTCTGCTCGGGATCGAGCACCTCGAGCAGCGCCGCCGACGGGTCGCCGCGGAAGTCCATGGACATCTTGTCCACTTCGTCGAGCAGGAACACCGGGTTCATCGTGCCGGCCTTCTTCATCATCTGGATGATCTGGCCCGGGAACGCGCCGATGTACGTGCGGCGGTGGCCGCGGATTTCCGCTTCGTCGCGCACGCCGCCGAGCGAGAGCCGGACGAACTTGCGGTTCATGGCGCGGGCGATGGACTTGGCGAGCGACGTCTTGCCGACCCCGGGAGGCCCGGACAGCGTGAGGATGGTGGCCTTGGGCTTCTTGACCAGCGCCCGGACGGCGAGGAACTCGAGGATGCGTTCCTTGATCTTCTCGAGCCCGTAGTGATCCTCGTGGAGGATCGCTTCGGCGTGCTTCAGATCCCGGCTCTCGCGGGTCTTCTTGTGCCAGGGCACCGCGATGAGCCAGTCGAGGTAGTTGCGCGAGACGGTCGCCTCGGCGGACATCGGCGGCAT
>JBEQUD010000385.1:0-6858 GCA_040349235.1 Acidobacteriota bacterium | reverse complement strand
TCCCCCCCGCATCGTGCCGCGTCACCTGTTCGACGTTGCGCTCGGGTGGGACCACCTGCGGATCGCCCGGACGCCGTTCGATGTCCGCGTGACCATCGTCAACCTGTTCGACTCGGTGGCGCTCTACAATTTTCTCTCGACGTTTTCCGGCACGCACTTCGTCACGCCGCGGTCCGTGCAGGTGCAGGTGCGTGTGCCGTTCTGACCGGGGGACGGTCCCGGCCCGACAGACGGACGGAGGCCCCCTCGTGTTCGCGGCCGGCGCCGGCGTTTACGGCGCGCCGCCCAACCTTGACGCGAACAGCAGCACCACGACGCCCAGCACGATCCGGTAGATCGCAAACGGCCAAAACCTCCGCCGCCGGACGTAGGCCATGAACCACGCGACCGACGCGTAGGCAACGACAAACGCCACGCCGAACCCGATCGCGAGCACGGCCCAGCCGTGCGCGTCGATGTGGGCCACGCCGAGGGAATTGGCCGTGTCGCCGCGCAGAGACTTGAGCAGGTCGTAGGCCGTGGCCACGAACATCGTGGGGATGGACAGAAAGAACGAGAACTCGAGGGCGGACGACCGCGACATCCCGGCGAGCTGGCCGCCCGCGATGGTGGACATCGACCGGGATGTGCCGGGGAACACGGCTGACAGAACCTGGCAGAGGCCGATCCAGAGGGCCTGCGCCACCGACATGTCGTCCATCCGCCACGTGCGGATGCGTCCGGCCGGGACGTTCGGACCGGCTGCCTCGGCCGCGGCGTTGGCGGTGTCGATGCCCCACATCACGATGCCGCCCACGAGCAGCGAGGCCCCCATGATGCCGAGGCTTTCGAGATGCTTGCCGATGGTCTTCGTCAGCAGAAATGCCGGACCCGCCGTCGCGACGAACGCGATCATCGTCAGACCGAATGGGTGCGTGAGGACGGTGCGGTCACTGCGCGGGCCTGCCGGGAACGTAGCCAGGAACGCCCGGATCCGCGGCCAGAAATACAGCGGCAGGCACAGGACGGCCCCCAGCTGAATCACGATGGTGTACATCTTCCAGTAGCCATCGGACAGGCTGACGTGCAGCAGGGCCTCGGTGAGGCGGAGGTGGGCCGTGGAGCTCACCGGGAGGAACTCGGTGAGGCCTTCGACCATGCCCAGCACAACGGAGAGCAGGTAGTCGTTCAACGTGGTTCACATCGCTCGAGGGAAATGCGGCAGACGGCGCCCGCCCGCCGCGCACCCGAACGTGGCCGCCGTGCTACTTGGTGATGACGCCGCACGCGATACGCGTGCCAGCGTTGCCCGCGGGGTCGCTCTTGTAGTCGTCGCCCGTCTGATGGAGGACGAGTGCCGAGCCGTCCGCGTCGAACACGCTGTTGGGACCGGCCGCGAGGGTCACGCCTTCCGCGAGGACGTCGAACGTCAGCTGGCCGCCGGCCGGCACCTCGATGTTGGGCATGTCGCCCGCGTGCATCCCCATCGGGTTGACGATCCCGTGCTGCTTCGCGGCGGGGTTGAAGTGGCCGCCGGCGGTCGTGAACGGGGCGACGCAGGCGCCGGTCTGATGGATGTGGAACGCATGCGTGCCGGCCGGAACATTGTTGACGACCGCGTGAATCAGCACGCCGTGCGGTGTGTCCGTGAGCGTGGCGGTGCCGACGGTCTGGCCCTGTGCGTCCTTGAGTTCGGCCTTGGCCGGTGCCTGTGCCCCGACCGCGAGCCCGGCGGCGAAGACGAATCCTGCTATGACAAGATGCTTCATGATGAACACTCCCACCCTCCATTCTGCCACGAGCGCCGGCAGTCGGGCAGGTCTTCAGCGCGGCGCTGCGCGCCTGCCGCGCTGGCTGGTCGGCCTGGTCGGCGTGGTGGTCGCCCCGGCCGCACTCGCGGCCCAGGATCGGCTGCGCACGATGCCCGGCTACGAGCAGCACGAGCGGATGGCGCCGCAAGTGCTCTCCGCCGTGAAGTCGGGGGCGCGGGCGGCCGTGTGGAGCGTGGACAGCCGGAGCCTCGAGTACAGCCGCGACGGCAAGCGCTATCGGTTCGACGTCCCGGACCGGCGCGAAACCGAGATTCCCGCCGCATCCCCGGATCGGGCCGCCAGCCGCGCAAGCGCGGCCGTCCAGCCCGAGCGCGGGCGGCAATTTGAATCGGCCGTCTCCCCAGACGGGCGCCTGACGGCGTTCTATCGGGACCGCAACCTCTGGATCAAGGGTGGTGACGGCCCAGGCGAGACCGCCGTGACCACGGACGGGTCCCCGGCCTCACGCGTCAAGTACGGCACCGCCAGCTGGGTCTACGGCGAGGAACTCGAGCAGCGCACGGCGATGTGGTGGTCGCCCGACGGTCGCGCGCTCGCCTACTACCGGTTCGATGAGCGTTCGGTCCCCGACTACTACGTGGCGCTCAATCAGACTCGGCTGCAGGACACGATCGATGTCGAGGCGTACCCCAAGGCCGGCGTGCCCAATCCCGTCGTCGATCTGTTCGTCTACGATCTCGCGACGAAGCGTTCGACCCGCATCGACGTGCGCGACGGCCGGCCGTTCGACGACGCCGTCGTCGGCCACTACGTCTACCATGTGATGTGGACGCCTGACGGGCGCGACCTGTTGTTCTTCCGGACGAACCGCCGGCAGAACACCATGGAGGTCGTTGCCGCCGATCCGGCAACGGGCACGTGCCGCGTGATCCTGCGCGAAACGTGGCCGACCGGCTGGATCAATGATGACCCGCGCCTGGTGTTTCTCCGCGACGGCAGGCGGTTCATCTGGGAATCCCAGCGGAACGGCTGGGACAACTTCTACCTCTACGACCTCACCGGGCGGCTCATCACCCCACTGACGGCCTACACGAGCACCGAAGTCGGCACGCTCGTGAAGGTTGACGAGGAGGCCGGCGTCGTGTTCTACACCGCGCGGGACGGTGACAACGCGTTGAAGTTCCAGCTGCACCGGGTCGGGCTCGACGGGACGGGCGATCGACGGCTGACGGACCCGAGCTTCCACCATGCCATCGGCCTGTGCATGGACGACGCCGGACCACGAACCGGGCAGCCCGCGGCGCCAGCCCCGTGCGGGATTTCACCGGACAATCGGTATTTCGTGGACGTCTATCAGCGTCACGACACGCCCCCCGCGACGCGGGTCGTGGACGCGGCCACCGGAGGCATCGTGGCGGACGTCGCGCAGAGCGACACCACGCAGTTCTCGCGCCTCGGCCTCAGACACGCCGAACTCTTCAGCTTCCTGGCCGCGGACGGCAAGACGAGGCTGCACGGGATCCTGCAGTTTCCCTCGGGGTTCAGCGCAAGCAAGAAGTATCCGTTGCTCGTCAACGCCTACGGCGGGCCGGAATTCGCATACCTGACTGCGCGGGAGACGTTCGTTCAGCCGAGCGCGATGGCCGAGTACGGCTTTCTCGTCGTGACGCTGGATTCCCGCGCCATCCCCGGCCTCGGCAAACGCACACTCGATGCGATCTACGGCAAGCTGGGGCAGACCGAAGTGGATGACATGGCGGCCGGGGTCGAGGCGTTGCGGGATCGGTCCTACGTCGATCGCGCACGGGTCGGCATCTTCGGCACGTCCTACGGCGGGTACGTGGCGCTGATGGCGATGCTCCGGCATCCTGGGCTGTTCGCGGCGGCGGTCGCCTCGTCGGCCCCGACCGACTGGCGCAACTACGACTCGATCTACACCGAGCGCTACATGAACCTGCCGCAGGACAACCGGGCGGGGTACGACGACGGCAGCGCAGTGGTCCACGCGGGCGCGCTCAAAGGACGCGTGCTGCTCTACTACGGGACCGCCGACAACAACGTCCACCCCGCCAACACCCTCCAGCTCGTCCAGGCCCTCGAGAAGGCCGGCAAGAGCTTCGACCTGCAGGTGGGGTCAGACCGCGGGCACAGCGCGGTGTCTAGCGAGCGGATGATGGAGTTCTTCATCGAGGCGCTGGTCCTCGACGCCGCTACTGCTCGCAGCCGCCGGTGACGGACCGCACGCTCCGAACCCGGAACTCGCGCAGTTCCGGTTCGTTCTTGGCGGCCGTGGACAGCGGGGCCGACTCGACCGCGGCACGGGCCGGATCCATCGCGCCGGCCTGCCCGGCGACGTTGGCCGAGGGCACGAGCCCGCCGACGATCTTCACCCGGCGCGAGTCGGGGCCGCCCACGACCTCGACGCGCTTGCCGGCGAACGCGCGCACGTTCGCGCCCGTCAGCCGATAGCCGGTTCCGTCCTGCGCGTCCGCCAGCTTGAACGGGCGGCCGGGCGTGCCGTCACCGGTGACGCAGCCGACGAGGGTCATCGACTTGGGCGTGCTGTCCTTGGGCGGCGCCTTCTTGGCAGCCGCAGCCGGTTCCGACTGCGCCGCCAGCACGGGCGGCGCGCCCGCGGTCCACGTCAAGAGCATCGTCAGCGCGCTGCCGTAGAGAAATCGCATCACCCGCACCCCCACTCGGTCCAGCCTAGTCGATCGGATGGGGAATTGCGACACCAGGTGCGGGTGCGGCACGGCGTGGCGACGTCACGAGCGCGGCCATATAGGTGTAGACGACCGGCGTCAGGTACAGCGTGATCAGCTGGGACACGACGAGGCCGCCCACGACGGCCAGTCCGAGCGGGCGTCGGGCCTCGCCGCCGGCGCCGAGCCCGAACGCGACGGGGATGGCCCCGAAGAGGGCCGCCATCGTCGTCATCATGATGGGCCGGAAGCGAATCAGGCAGCCTTCGTAGATGGCCTCGGCGGGCGTCTTGCCGTGCTGGCGCTCGGCGTCGAGCGCGAAGTCGATCTGCATGATGGCGTTCTTTTTCACGATACCGACCAGCATGATGAGCCCGACGAACGAGTAGATGTTCAGCTCGTCGCCGAACAGCCACAGCGTGACGAGCGCGCCGAGCCCGGCCGACGGCAGTCCGGAGAGGATCGTGAGCGGATGCACGTAGCTCTCGTAGAGCATGCCGAGCACGATGTACACGACGCCGATGGCCAGAAACAGCAGCAGGCCGAGGTTCTGGACCGACGCCTGGAATACCTTCGCCGAGCCCTGGAAGTGCGTGCTGACGGTCGGCGGAAGCAGGCCGTCCGCCACCTGCTGGATAGCCGCGGTGGCGGCACCGAGTGACACGCCGGGCCGCAGGCCGAACGAGATCGTGACCGACGGCAGCTGGCCCGAATGGTTGACGGTCTGCGGCCCAATCGTCTCCTTGAACTGCAAGACGGACTCGAGGGGCACCAGCGGACCGCCGGTCGTCTTGAACGCGATCTTGCGCAGCGAATCCGCGTAGGACTGGTATTGGGGGTCGATTTCGAGCAGCACGCGGTACTGCGACGTGTTTCCGTAGATGGTCGATGACCACTTCGGCCCGAGGCCGTCGTACAGGGCGTTCTGGATCTCGGCGACCGTCAACCCGTGCGCCGCGGCTTTGTCGCGATCGATGACAAGGTTGACCCGGGGGCTCCGCACTTCCATGTCGTCGGACACGTCCTGCAGCTGCGGCAGCGCGGCGATGGCCTTCTCGAAGCGCTCGGCCCATGGGTAGAGCTCGTCCGGGTCGAGCGCCTGTACGGTCATGGTGTAGGTGCTCGTCCCGCCGCGCGCGCCAACCTGCAGCGCGGCCGGCACCGTGACCGCGATGCGGAACCGCGCGACGTGCGCCAGCGCCGTCCGCAACTGCTGCGCGACCTGCGCCGAGCTCAGCGCCCGCGTGCGGCGCGGCGTCAGCGTGAGGATCATGCCGGCCGTGTTCATCGATCCGCCGCCGGCGCTCAGGAAGAAATCGTAGACGTTCGGGTTCTTGATGACCTCCCGCGCGACGTCGTGCACGGTGCTGGCGACCTCGTAGAACGACGTGCCCTGGGCGGCGGTGAGCGAGATGCGCAGCTGGTCGTTGTCCTGCTCGGGGATGAAGCCCCGCGGAACCGCCCCGAACATCACGATCGTGGCGACCAGGATGGCGGCAAAGCCTGCCAGCATCATGCGCCGGTGGGCGAGCGCGACCGTGAGGCTCCGTTGGTAGGCGCGCAGGCAGCTCTCGAAGGCGTGTTCCATCGCGCGGCTGACGCGGCCGGCGGTGTGGAGGCTCGACACCCGCAGGAAGCGGCTGCACAACATCGGAGTCAGCGTGATGGACACGAGGCCTGAGATGAGAATTGCCGCGGTAATCGTGACCGCGAACTCCCGGAACAGCCGGCCC
This sequence comes from Acidobacteriota bacterium, assembly GCA_040349235.1. GTDB lineage: Bacteria > Acidobacteriota > Vicinamibacteria > Vicinamibacterales > CAVVIG01 > JBEQUD01. Next base: position 669 of record JBEQUD010000385.1, on the reverse strand, counting down.
AGGATGCCGTTCATGAACAGGACCGGGATGAACACCGCCGCGAGCGAGACGGTCATCGTCAGAATCGTGAAGACGATTTCCCTCGAGCCATTGAGCGCGGCGTCGAGCGGCGCCTCGCCGTGCTCCATGTGGCGCACGATGTTCTCGATCATCACGATCGCGTCGTCCACGACGAAGCCCATGGACAGGATGAGCGCCATCATCGACAGGTTGTCGAGGCTGTAGTGCAGCACGTCCATGACGGCCAAGGTGCCCAGGATGGAGAACGGCAGGGCGAGGGCGGGGATCATCGTCGCCGAGCCGTTGCGGAGGAAGACGAAGATGACGCCGACCACGAGGACGAACGTGACGAGCATCGTCAGGCGGATGTCCGAGAAGGCTTCGCGGATGTTGGTGGACTGGTCCCGCCGCAAGGTGAGGTGGATGGACGGCGGAAGCTGCGCGTTGATGTCCGCCAGCGCACGTTTGACCGCGTCCGCGACCTCGATGGTGTTCGTCCCGGGCTGGCGCGTGACGCCCAGGAAGATTTCGCGCTGCGTGTCCTCCTTTGTGTAGAGCCACGCGGCCGTCAGGTTGTTCTCGACGCCGTCCACGACGGTGGCCAGATCCGCCAGGCGGACCGGGGCGCCGTTGCGGTAGGCGACGACGAGCCGCCTGAAGTCGGCGGCG
>JBEQUD010000366.1:0-11521 GCA_040349235.1 Acidobacteriota bacterium | reverse complement strand
CCAGCTGGTGCGGCCTTTGCCATGCACGGCTGTCGATCGAGGTAGCTGGTAGTCAACGCGGCCATCGACAGGGTACGAGCGGGGAGGCCTGACTTCCCGGCACGCGAGATGGCCGCCGCCAGCCGGCACGAGCACTGCCTTACGCAGGGGCACAGCTCGCGTCGCCGCCCCACGAGTTCGACTCTTCTACAACGGGCGGCGATTCGTGCGCCTGGGTCAGCCTCAGTGGCCACGCGCCTCTTCTGCCGGAACTCTGCCGCCGAAAATCGATCCGATCAGGCGCGCGCGTCCACCGACCACGGCCCGCCGCCGTAGGCAAACAAGAACAGTAGGCCGCCGGCGTTCGCGAAATCGAGCAGGAACTGCACGTATTCGTCGCGCACGGTCCAGTCGGCGTGGAACAGCACGCACGCGATGACGCAGAACCCCGAGAGCCACAGCGCGCCCCAGCGGGTCTTGTAGCCGAACAGGACAAGGGCCGGCGCCACCACCTGGGTGACGATGGCCAGATAGATCAGCTGCGTGGGGACGTGCGGGTTGTGCTTCACCATGTAGGCCTGCATCGCCGCGGTGCGGAAGATCTTGTTCTGGCCGGCAAACACGAAGACGAGCGAGCACAAGATGCGTCCGGCCAGAACCAGACAACCGGCCACGCCGCCGCTCGGTGCGGGCGTATCGCGGCCCTGCAGGCGATCGAGTGACAGCGGCCCCGGCCCATACGCGAACAGGAACAGGAACCCCGCCACGACGGCCAGGTCCTTGTAGAGGTGCGTCAAGAGACGGCCGGACAGCGCCGGGTCCGCACGAAAGAGTAGCGCCGTCACGAGGCAGTACGCCGCCATCATCAGCGCGGCGAATCGCGTCCGGTAGCCGAGCACCACCATCGCGAGCCCGACCACTTGGATGGGCGGCCCCACGTAGCGGAGGACACTCGTCACGTCTGGCGACGTGAACTCGTGGACGATGTAGAACAGAAAAAGCGGCGCCATGAAGAGGCGGCCGATGAGCAGCAGCGGGCCCATCAGGACATCGCTCTTCAGGATGGGGGCAAACACATCGGGCGCGGGCGTTCGTTCCGTCACTGCGAGTCTCCTGTCGTGGGCCTTGCTGCGCGTGGCAAGGCAAAAAAAAGGCGCTCATCGCTGAGCGCCTTTTGCGAGGCCGATCGCCCGCGCGAGTCGGCCGCTAGTACGAAAAGGACCCGAAGAACGCGGACCGCTTGTTCGGGTCGCTCCACTTGGTGCCGAGCGCGGACCCGGTGAACGTGTGTTCGGACGTCAGGCCCAGTTCGGCATCCGGCAGCGTGGACAGCGGGTGGAACCACTGCATGGCGCCACAGCTCGGGTCGTGCGGCACGTGCTTGCTGACGTCGAGCGACAGCTGGCTGGCGGAAACCGTTACCTCGCCGCCGTGGTCGGTGAACGCAATCGGCGTCGGTGTCACCTGGACGATTTTGCCGAGCAGGCCCTTCGACAGGTCGTTGGCCATGGCGACGAGCGCCATCTGCTGCACGGGGTTGGCGCGCTGGTCCACGAACATGGCCGTGCGGACGCTCGCCTTGGCGCCGCCCATTTCCGTCATGCCGAGGTTGCGGTCGCCGGCCAGCACCGCGACGACGGATAGCCCGTCGAGCTGGACGTCCTTGTAGCTGCCGCGGTCGATATTCCAGGCCAGGATCGCGTTCTTGCCGGTTGTTTCGGCCTCGCTGTTCATGATGCAGCCGCCGGTAAAGACCTCGGCGGTGCGGGCCTCGACATAGGACCCGTTCAAGGAGGCCTTTTCGCCGGCCGACACGGAGGAGGGGACGCCGGCAGCGCCGGCGGCGACCAGAAGTGCCGCGAAGATGGTGGTTCGCTTCATGACAACCTCAATTAGCTCTCAAATAGCTCAAATATGGAGGACGACTCGCCCAACGTACATGATACCGAAACGGGGGGCCTTCTCCTAGCGCGTGCCGCAGCTGCCTAGAACCCATCTCACAAATGGGGCCGGCATTCGGCCAGCGATGCATCCCGCCTGGCGGCGTTGCTCCTCCGTCAAATACTCCCGGTATTCTCCGTCGTCGCGCCTGGCCAGCCGGGCGCCTCGCCGCCCTCGATGCCACGCCCCCATTTGTGAGATGGGTTCTAGTGCTTGCAGCAGCCCCTGTCGGTGCCGCTGCTGCAGCAGTCGGGGCGCACCGGGTGGCCGTCCGGGCCGCACCCATCGGCCGTTTCCGCACACCAGTAGGATGTCCCCTCGTACTTGTCGTAGTAGAGGAATTCTTCCGGGTCCGGGATGGACAGGACGTACATGCCCTTGTGGCGAAGGTTGAGGCAGTGCACGCCGGGCGTGAGCTTGGGAGATGTCAAGTGATGCATAAGTGGCTCGCTTGTCTCGATACGTCGCGTCCTACGCTGTCTTGAAGCCGCCCGCCTGCAGGACGGCGCGCTTGACGGCCGTCCGGGCGATTTGAATCTTGTACGCGTTCCCGCTGAGCGGCCGGGCGGCCTTGACCGCGGCTTCCCCGGCGGCCTGGGCCGTCGCCTCGTCGATCGGGTGGCCGACGAGCGCCTGCTCGGCGTCCTCGGACCGCCACGGCACGGGCGCGACCGCGCCGAGCACGACGCGCGCCGAGCGAATCGTCGCGCCCTGCATCGCCAGGACCACCGTCGCAAAGGCCAGCGGCCAATCGTGCGACGTCTTGTACCGCACTTCGTAGTGGCCCGACTTGACGTTGCCGGGCGCGGGCAGTATGACGTGCGTCAAGAGCTCGTCGTCCGCGAGCACGTTCTCCTTCTTGACGTTCTGGAGCGTCGGCAGGGTGAAGAATTCGGCCGCCGGAATCTCGCGCTCGCCCTGCGGCCCGAACGTGCGGAACTTGGCGCCGTAGGCCACGAACGGCACCGCCAGGCTGGATGGATGCACGATGTGGCTCGGCCCCTGGTTGCCGAAGATGGCGTGGTACTGGTTCTCGCCCGTCGGGGCGAAACAGCGGTTGCCGCCCTTCTTGAAACAGACGAATTCCTCGTTGCGGAAGTACCAGCATCGCGGGCGCTGGTTCAGGTTGCCGCCCACCGTGCCTTGATTGCGAATCTGCGGCGTGCCCACTTCGCCGGCCGCTTCGAGGACGGCCGGATACAGCCGCCGCACGGCGGCGTTCTCGGCGAGGTCGGCCATGCGGACGGCCGCGCCAATCTTCAGGCCGCCGTCCGGCATCGGCGCAATCGTCCCGTCGAGCGCGCTCTTGACGTTGACGATGCGGTCGGGCTCGGCGATGAAGTCTTTCATCCGCGCGAGCAAGTCCTGCCCGCCGGCGAGCGGCATGGCCACGCCGTCGAACTTCAAGGCGGCGACCGCGTCCTTCTCGTTGGCGGGGTTGACGTAGGCAAAGGCCTTCACAGCGTCCCTGCGGCTTTCCCCTGGGCCATCGCGGCCAGGATTTTGTGCGGATGGAGCGGCAGACTCCGGAGCGGCACGCCGATGGCGTTGCGGACGGCGTTCGCAATAGCGGCCGACGTGGACACCGTCGGCGGCTCGCCGATGCCGATGACGCCGCGGGCGCGCTGCTCCGGCGAATCGACGAGCACGGCGTCGATCTGCGGAATGTCGGACATGCCGGCCAGCAGATACATCTCCATGTTCGGGTTGACCATCTGGCCGGTGTTGCGGTCGAGAATCCGGTCCTCGAACAGCGCGAAGCTGAGCGAGCTGATGACGCCGCCGTGCACCTGGCTTTCGGCCGTCAGCCGATCGACGATGAGGCCGCAGTCCTGGATGGCCAGCACGCGCTTGACGCGGACGATGCCGGTCTCGATGTCAACCTCGACCTCGGCGAACTGCACGCCGCAGGTGCCGGCCGCGGACAGGCCCGGCTCCCACTTGCCGTCCACGGAAATCGGCTCGGTGCCGACCAGCTTGCAGGCTTCCTTCCAGGTGAAGCCCTTGGCCGGGCTGCCCTTGACGTGCACGCGGCCGCCCGACGCCACGAGGGTGTCGGCCTTGACGCCGAGCTGCGGCGCCACGCGCTCGAACAACGCGTCGAGCGCCTTGCCGACCGTGATGCGCACGGCCGGGGATACGCCGGCGCACGTCGTGCTGCCACCGGACGCGCCGGCAAACGGCAGCCGCGAGTCGCCGATTTCGGCCTTGATGGCGCTCATCGGCAGGCCCGCGGTTTCGGCCGCGACCATCGTGACAATCGTCCGCGTGCCCGTGCCGATGTCCTGCGTGCCGCACTTGACGACGAGGCCGCCGTCTGACGTGATGTCGCAGTGCACCTGCGCGCCGCGACCGCCGCCGCCCCACCGGTGCGCGGAGACGCCCATGCCCGTCTTGATGGGCCCGGGGGTCTTGTCGCCAGTCGGGTGGCGCTTGTCCCACCCGAACGTCTTGGCGCCCGAGGTGAAGTACTCGGCCCACATCGTGTTCGCGGCGACCGCCGGCACGTTGTTGATGCGGAACGCTACCGGATCCATCTTCACGATGTCCGCCAGCTCGTCCATCATGATCTCGGTGAGGAAGCACCCCTGCGGATGCCCCGGCGCGCGCATGGCCCGCTGGCGGCCCGCGTTGATGTAGACGTCCGTGTGCGTGCGCTTGCGGTTCGGGAAGTCGTAGAGATACGGCAGCGGAAACCCGGCTGCCGCACCCGCGCCGCCCGAGCCGAGGCTGGTGCCTTCCCACGCCGTCAGCTTGCCCTCGGCCGTCACGCCGGCCTTGACGCGCACGCTGGCGCCGGGGCGATTGCCTGAATCGAGCTGCTCTTCCTTGCGGTCGAGCATCAGCTTGACCGGCGCCTTGGCCAGCTTGGCCAGTTGGGCGCAGATAAGGCCCTGCGCGTCGGGGCCGACCTTGCTGCCGAAACCGCCGCCCATGTATTCCGTGATGGTGCGGACGTTGGCCTCGGGAATCTTCAAGCCCTGCGCGAAGCCCTGCTTGCTGCCGTGCACCGCCTGCGTGGAGATCCACGCCGTGAGCTTGTCGCCGTCCCACTCGCACACCGAGCCGTGCGACTCCATGCAGCAGTGCGTGATGACGTGGGTCGAATAGTTCGCCTCGATCGTGTGCGCGGCCTGCTTGAACCCGTCGGAAAGGCTGCCGGTTTCCTCGGTGCTGCCGGGCGTCGTGTTGCCGCCCTTGAACACCACGGGCGCGCCCGGTGCCGTCGCCTGCGCGTCGGAAATGACGTGCGGCAGCTGCTCGTAGCGCACGCGGATCAGCCGCATGGCATCGACGGCGCGCTCGTCCGTGTCCGCGGCGACGGCAGCGACCGGATCGCCCTGGAACATCACTTCCGCGCCGACTTCCTTCCACGCGAGGACGGCCTTCACGCCGGGCGCCTTCTCGGCCTGCGACAGGTCGATTGCCGCGATGCGTGCGTGCGCATACGGCGACCGCGCGATCTTCCCGAACAGCATGCCGGGACGATTGATGTCGAAGGTGTACTTGGCGCGGCCGGTCACCTTGTTCGGGCCATCGACGCGCTTGACGCGCGTGCCGAGCAGGGTGGGCTTTTCGGGCCAGGCCCACTTCTTCGCGTCCGCCGAGATGGGCTGGGTATCGACGGGCGGCTGCGCCGAGCCGGCCGTGGGGAACGTGGTCGGCGGGGGGTCGCCAGGTCGGGCGGGCGGGGGCTGCGGCGCGGGGGCCGGATCGGGAATTCTGGGGTTAGACATGGGGCACTCCCTTCACGGACGCCACGGCTTCGCGAATGCGCTTGAACGTGCCACAACGGCAGATGTTGCCGTCGAGCCCCTTGCGCAACTGGGTCGGCGTCGGCGTCGGATGCTTCTCGAGCAGCGCCACCGACGCCATGATGAAGCCCGGCGTGCAGAAGCCGCACATCAGGGCATCGTGGTCGTAGAACGCCTGCTGCACGGGGTGCAGCTTGTTGCCGACCGCCAGGCCGTCCACGGTGCGGACCTGCTTGCCCTGCACCTCGATGGCGAGCGTCGAGCAGGAGTAGACGGCCCGGCCGTCCACAATCATCGTGCACGCGCCGCAGGCGCCGCGGTCGCACCCGCGCTTGTTGCCGGTGATGTCCGCGTGGTTGCGCAGCGCGTTGAGCAGCGTCACGCGAGGCTCGATCTGGAGATCGACCCGCTTGCCGTTGACCATCAGGTGCACGGCCGTCTCGCCGGGGCCGACCATCGGCGGGCCGGCCGGCTGCGCGCCCACCTCCACGCCGACGACCGAGGCGGCCAGGCTGCTGACACCGGCCGTCTTCAGGAAGGCGCGGCGGCTGACAGCACTGCCGCGTTCAGACTTATCAGGATGCTCGTCGTTCGGAGCCATATGTGCGCCCTCTGGGCCTGCGAACAGGAATTCGAATCGGACGGAATGGTAGCCCTAAAAATCCGGCGTCACAAGGGCCGGCCTAGGCGAATCGAAAACCACTCTTCGACAGGGGCAGGGTCCGGATGCGCTGGCCGGTGGCCGCAAAGACCGCGTTGGCGATGGCCGGCAGCACGGGCGGCAGCATCGGCTCGCCCAGCCCCCAGGGTGTGTGGTTGCTCCGCAGGAAATGGACGTCGATCTCGGCAGGCGCCTGCGGCATTCGCACGGGCTGGTACTGGTGGAAGTTGGTCTGGACAGCGCGGCCGTTCGCGATCGTGATTTCCCACCCCATGTGGCTCATCGCCTCGATGATGCCCCCCTCGACCATATTGACCGCGGCGCGCGGGTTGATGACCTGGCTCCCCTGGTCGAGTACCGTCCATATCTTGTTCACGTGGATCGCGCGGTCTTTGTCCACACGCACCTCGGCCACCGTGGCGACCCATCCGTGGCTCTCGAGCAGCGCCACGCCGCGCCCCACCCCCGCCGCAAGGGCCTTCCCGGACCGCCAGCCCGACCGCTCGGCCACCGCCTCGAGGACGGCGATCGTCCGCTCCGCGTCCACCTCCGGGTCGTTGGGATTGGACGACCGGATCCGGCGCGCGCGCAAACACGCAAGCCGGTAGTCGATGGGGTCCTTGCCGGCAGAATGGGCCAGCTCGTCGAGGAAGCACTGGTTGACGAAGCTGATGCCGTTGAGGCCCGGGGCGCGCAGCGACCCGAGGGGCACGCCCGACGCGATGACCGACGCCGACATGTTGTAGTCCGCGACGAAGCCGCCCGGCATCAGCGGCACCGGGACGCCCGCGGCGCGCCCGAACTGCCGGCCGTCGCCGAAGCTGACGAACTGGTGTTTCCAGGCGACGGGCTGCCCGCTCGCGTCGAGGCCCGCCTTCAGGTGATGGACGTTCGCCGCGCGGTAGTGGTCGTGGCCCATGTCGTCCTCGCGCGTCCACATCAGCTTGACCGGCGCATCGACGCGGCGTGCAATCGCCGCCGCCTCGAGCGCGAAGTCGTTGTCCAGCCGGCGGCCAAAACACCCCCCGCCCTTCATGAGGTGCACGCGAATCGACGCTTCGGGGATGCCGAGCAGCTCGGCAATCTCCGAGCGGCCCTGCCCCGGCGCCTGGCCCGGGGTCCACAATTCGAGCGTCCCGTCCTTGAAGTGCGCCAGGCAGTTGGTCGGCTCCATCTGCGCGTGGGAGAGGAACGGAAAGGCGTACCGGCCCTCGAGCACGGTGGCCGCGGACTGGAAGGCCTTGTCCGCGTCCCCGTCGTTGCGGACGACGAGCGTGGCCGGCAGCTGCAGAAGCTCCGCGGCCCGGCGGTCGAACCCGGCGCTCGACTCCTGCGCCGCCTCGCCCTCGTCCCATACGACCTTCAGGGCCTTGCGCGCGGTCGCGGCCTGCCAATAGCTGTCGGCCACGATCGCCACGCCGCCGTGGAGGCCCCCGAGGTTGCGCGTCCCTTCGAGGATGAACGCGTCCCGCACGCCCGGCATGGCCTTGATCTGCTCGAGGTTGGCGCTGACCGCCTTCCCCATGAAGACCGGGCACTTCTGATAGACCGCCCACACCATCCCGGGCACCGTCATGTCGATGCTGAACACGGTGGTGCCGGTCACCACGCCGTGCAGGTCCACGCCGCGCGTCGAGGTGCCGATGATTCTGTAGTCCTTCGGGTCTTTCAGCGTAACGGTCGCGAGCGGGGGTGCCGCGAGGGTGGCCACCTTGGCGGCGAGCGACCCGTACGTCGCCGTTCGATTCGTCGCTGGGTGCCGCACCGTGCCGGAGGCGGTTGTCAGCTCGCCTGCCGGGACGCCCCAGGTTTCCGCGGCGGCAGCGACGAACATCGCGCGGCCCGCCGCGCCCACGCGCCGCAGCGGATCCCAGTTGGTCGGCGTGGAGGTGCTGCCGCCCGAGCGCTGCGGCCCGTACCGGCCTTCGTCGAGGGCGGCCTGCACCACCGTGACGTCCTTCCAATCGACGTCCAGCTCGTCCGCGATGATCATCGGCAAGGACGTCCGAATTCCCTGGCCCATTTCCGGGTTCTTGGCCATGATGGTCACCGTTCCGTCAACGGCAACGCTGATGAACGCGCTCGGGGGCATCGCGGCCGGGAACGGCGCAATGGGACGACGGACCTCCTGGGCGAGCATCGAATCCGGCGGATCGAAGTGGAGCGCCAGCAGCACACCGGTGCCGCCGAGCGCCGTCACGCGGAGAAACGACCGGCGGCTGGAGGCAGGCATGCCCATGTCGCGCGATCCTACGGTCGCCGGATCGGGGTGTCAAACCTTTACAATCGGGGCTTCCTGCTCGGGGGACTCATGAAGACACGACGCTCGACCGCTGTTCTTGCCGCCGCTGCCACCGCGCTCGTCGCCGCCTTGGCCGCTGGCATACCGTCCGCACAGGCGCCGACGCCGGGGCCCGCACAGGCGCCCCCCGCGCCAGCCACCGCGACAGCCACCGCCGCGCCCGCCGACCCGCCGCCGGTCGTCTTCCGCGTCGAGGTGAACTACGTCGAGGTGGATGCCGTCGTGACCGACGCCCAGGGCAATCTCGTCCCCGGCCTCACGGCCGACGACTTCGAGCTCGTCGAGGACGGCAAACCCCAGAAGATCAGCGCGTTCTCGCTCGTGAACATCCCGATCGAACGCGCCGAGCGCCCGCTCTTCTCGGCGCAGCCCGTCGAACCCGACGTGCAGACCAACGCCATGCACGAGGGACGGCTCTATCTCATCGTGCTCGACGATCAGCACACCTCGCCGCTGAACGCGATCAAGGTGAAGACGGCAGTTCACCAGTTCCTCGAGCAGAGCTTCGGCGTCAACGACATCGCGGCGGTCGTCTACACGGGCGGCCACTCGCGCGACACACAGGACTTCACGAACAACCGCCGGCTCCTACTGGCCGCGGTGGACAAATTCACCGGTCTCGGCATGGACGGGCCGACGATGTCGCGCGTGAACAACTACAACACGGGCACCGTGCGTGAGATGGGCGATCCGCTGAACGACCCCCTCGAGGCCGAACGCGCCTACAAAGCCCGCTCCGCAATGGACCGTATCCGGGCGCTCGCCAACTTCATGGCCGGGGTGCGCGGCCGGCGCAAGGCGATGCTGCTCGTGGGGGAAGGCATCGAGTACAACTTCAACGACATCCTCAGCAACAACCAGGCGGGCGGCGTGCTCGAATCGGTGCGCGAGGCCATCGGCGCCGCGACGCGCGCCAACGTGGCCATCTACACGATCGACCCGCGCGGGCTGGTGAACCCGGGCGCGGAGCTGATCACCAGCGCGTCGTCGCCTTCGGCCGACGATCCATCGCTCGGGGATCTGGGCACCCGGTCGCTCGCCCGCGAGTTCCGGCAGGCGCAGGACAGCCTGCGTACCCTGGCGGCCGACACCGGCGGCTTCGCGGTGCTCAACCAGAACGATTTCCGCGGCGCCTTCGACAGGATCGTGCGCGAGAACAGCAACTACTACGTGCTCGGCTACTACCCCACCAACGACCGCCGGGACGGCCGGTTCCGCGCCATCTCGCTGCGTGTGAAGCGGCCGGGGCTGCAGGTCCGCGCGCGGCGCGGGTACGTGGCGCCGCGGGGCAAGGCGCCCGACACGAAGGCCGCCGCAGCGTCCGCCAACACCATGTCGCCGACGCTGGCCGCCGCGATGACGAGCCCGCTGCCCGTGCGCGACGTCCCGCTGCGCGTCTTCGCCGCGCCCTACAAGGGCCCGGCGCCCAACGCGACCGTCGCCGTCGCCGTCGAGGTCGGCGTCGAGGCGTTCGCGTTCACGGAGGGCAATGGCACGTTCAACGGCCAGGTCGAGATGAGCCTGGCGGCCACGGACTCGGAGGGCAAGGTGCGAGGCGGCAACAGGGCCAACGTCCGCATGGCCATGAAGCCGGATACGTGCGCGCGGGCGAAGGCGCGGGGCGTCCGCGTGCTCTCCACGATCGACCTGCCGCCCGGCCGCTATCAGCTGCGCGTGGCGGCGGGTGACGCGACGACTCGAGCGGGCAGCGTGGTCGAGGACATCGAGGTGCCCGATTTCACGAAGCTGCCGCTGTCGATGAGCGGCCTCGCGCTGACGTCGGCGTCGGCCGGACGGATGACGACGGTCAAGTCGAAGGACCTGCTCGATCAGCTGCTCCCGGGCCCGATCACGACAGAACGCGAGTTCGATCGGACCGACGAGCTCGCGCTGTACGCCGAGTTCTACGAGAACACGCCCAAGGACGCGCCGGCGCACAAGGTGGACATCACGATGACGCTGCTCGCGGACGGCGGGCGCGTCGTCCACGAGGACCGGGCCGAGCGGTCCTCGACGGAGCTGCAGGGCAAGAGCGGCGGGTACGGCTACAGCACGCGGATCCCGTTGCGCGACTACGAACCCGGCCTCTATGTGATCCACGTGCAGGCGCGCTCGCGGACGTCGAAGGACGCAGCGGGCATCGGCCGTGACGTGCAGATCCGCATCCGATAGACGGCGCGGGCGCGACGCGGGGGTCAGACGGCGGCGAACGCGCTAGAAGCGGTCGGGGCGCGCGCGGCCCCAGGCCTCGGCCAGGTGGCCGGTCACGGTCATCTGCAGAAGAGCGCCCGGGTCCGTGGGCGGATAGAGCTCGTGGAAGCTGCGCACGTCGCCCGTGGCGATGCGCTTCATCACGTACCACGGCTTCAGGTCGTGCGGTGTCCGGAGCCCCGTGGCCCCGAGCACCTCGAGGAAGCTCTTGACCGTCTCCTTGTGGTAGCGCGCCACGCGTTCGGCCTTGTCGCCCACGACGAGGCCGCGCATCAGTTCGGCGTCCTGCGTCGCGACACCCGTCGGGCACTTGTTCGTGTTGCAGCGCAGCGCCTGGATGCAACCCAGGGCGAACATCATCGCGCGGGCTGCGTTGCACATGTCGGCGCCGAGCGCCACCTTGGTCGCGATCTGGAAGCCAGTGTTGACCTTCCCCGATGCGATGACGCGGATGTCCCCGCGCAGGCCCGCCCCGACGAGCGCGTTGTGCACGAAGGCCAGCCCTTCGTTCAGCGGCGTGCCGACCGAATCCGAGAACTCCATCGGCGCGGCGCCCGTGCCACCTTCGCCCCCGTCCACCGTGATGAAGTCCGGGCGGATGCCCGTCTCGAGCATCGCCTTCACGATGCCCAGGAACTCGTGGCGTTTGCCGACGCAGAGCTTGAAGCCCAC
>JBEQUD010000349.1:0-9287 GCA_040349235.1 Acidobacteriota bacterium | reverse complement strand
AGGTTGGTGTCATGTCCGGAGAGGATCAACACGGCATCACCAGCTCGGCCCAACGCTCCGCTCACGGCGTGCCCCGTCTCCGCCTGGCGAAGTGACCGAAGTACGTGCGCGAGCAGGTTCGAGCTGCGCGCGCGAGCAAGATAGGGGGTGCGTCGCATCAGGTCCGCGTAGGTTCCGTGCAATTCGAGCACGCGGACCAGATTGTCTGCGTTCAGACGGCCCCAGCCAAGGTCTCTCCCTTGGAATCCGTTGGTGTATTCGAGCAGGAAATTCTCGGTCAAGGTCGAGGCGACGCTGAGCGGACCGTTCAGGGCCACCGCTTTGTCCTGGACGGTCACGCTGATATCGGCCGGCCACTCGAACACCTTCTTCGGCGCGGGGGCGCCCCCGGTCAGGATGTCCTGCAGCGTCTCGAAGTTCCGGCGATGCGATTCGAGAACGCGCTGCGGCTCTGGTCCCAGGCGGTCGCGCACGGCCTGCGCAGCAATCGCCAGATCTGGCTCGACCAGTCCAGCGGCGATGGGGTCGAACAGGGGATCGTCGCCGCCGCCGGCCTGTGCATGCACGGGGATCGTGCACCCGGGCACCAGGGTGCCCGCCAGGGCGCGCCCGGTTTCGATGGTCCTCTGGTCCGTGTCGGCCCAGATGTAGATCCTCGCCGCGCCCTCGCAGCCCGTCCGCGGCAGGAGCCCCTCGCTCGAGAGCCACGCGCCGTAGTACGAGCCCATAAGGCCCATGAGCATCCGGCCGCGCGTCGTCAGATGTCCGGGAGGCACACCCCAGACCGGCCACGGCTCCGAGGAGTACCGGTTGAGCCGCTCTGTTTCCCACGTGGGCGCTCGCACACCGTGCCGCGTGACGATGACGACATACTCGAGCTTGAGGCGTGCCGCGTCACTGGTGAACCCAGAGATGAACGCCGCCACGGAGACGGCGGCGATCGTGCGCACCGCCCTCACGCTAGAACGCCAACTTCACGCCGAATTCGGCCCACCAGGAGTAGTGTTCCTCCTGCTGGACGCGATCCGGCGTGCCCTGGTAGTAGCGCAGCAGGGCGTTGTTCAGGTTCAGGAGGTTCAGGTAGACGCGGGCGTCGCGGGTCACTTTCTGCAGCAGGGTCACGTCGAGCTGACTGTTCTTGTCATAGAACCGGTCCTGCGTGTTGTCGGCGCCGACCGTGTCCAGGTATGAACCGTGGAATGCGACGGACACCCGGCCGTCGAAGCCGCCCTTTTCGTACGACGCCGCGATGTTGCCGACGTTCTTCGACTGTCCCGGCAGCGTGGCGTCGCCGCTGTGGCTCGGGAAGCGCGCCGTCGAGGTCGTGTAGGTGTAGTTGGCATAAATGCCGATTCCGTTCAGCGGCGATGGCAGGAACCTCAGGCGGTTCTGCACGGCGACCTCGAGGCCCGCGAGCGTGGCCGCGTCGCCGTTGAGCGGCTGCGTCACGAGGTATTGCGCCCCGTTGATCTGCTGCTGCTGCGTGTAGGTGTAGATGTAGTCGGAGAGATGCTTGTAGAACGCACCGGCCGAAACGACTCCGACCGACTTGAAGTAGTGCTCCACTGCCGCATCCGCGTTCCATGATTTCGTGGGCCGCAGGCCCGCCGTGCCCATGGCCACCGTCAATGCGCTGTCGTCCTGCGCCCGGTACGGGACCGCGTCGTAGAAGTTCGGCCGCGCGAGCGACCGCGTCACTGCGAACCGCACGTTCGTATTCGGGGTGGCGGCGTATCGCACGTGGAAATCGGGTAGCGGCACGGCGTAGCTCGATGTCGCGGCGAGGGGGTCACTGCCCAGCCAGTTGCCCTTCGGGTCGAAGCGCACGTTGCGGCCAACGAAGTCCTCGTTCGTGTACTCGAGCCGCACGCCTGGCAGGAGGAAGAGTTTCGAGCCCACGTAGATTTCCGCCATGGCGTAGGTGGAAGCCACCTGCTCGGTGCCGTCGAAGTTTTCCGCGTCGCGCGCGTGGTTGAAGACGCCGGTAAATGTCGCGCTGCCGAGGATATTCGAGACGAGCGCCTGACTGATGTAGGGCGTCAGGTCGTACCGTCCGTCGAGGTAGGGCGGCAGGTCGAAGCCGGTTTCGAGATAGTTCGTCATCTTGAGAGCGGTCGTGGTCGTGTAGTTCGTCTCGTTGCGATCCCGGCCGCGGCGCTTGTTGCGGTACTTGAAGCCAAACTTGAGGAACGAGGTGACGTCCGGCGACGAGGTCAGGGGCGTGCGCACGTTGACGGACCCGACGCCGTCCCGATCCTTGGCGAAATTGGTCGCGCGCAGCTGGGCGTTGAAGTTGTAGTTGTTGACGTTGTCGTTCAGCGGGTTCGCCTGGACGTTGTCTGGATCGATGGACGTGGATGTCACGTTCGGCGCGAACGTGACCCTCGTTTCCCTGAACGTCGTGGTCATCGTCAGCGGATCGGTCTGGTCGGAGTACGCGCCGCGCAACTGGTAGTCGATGGTGGTCGCATTGTGCACGAGGGTCTGGCCGGTGAAGGCGAGCGACGAGATCCGCTCGATGTGCGTGCGGTCGCGCAACTCGCGGTCGATGCGGCCGTTGGCGACTTGCAATCGGAGACGCTGGCGGTTCTCGTGGTCGTCGATGAACCGGTTGAAGAGCCCCCGAATCGTGAAGCTCGAGTTGCCGCTCGCTTTGACGTCCATCGCGCCGCTCAGGCCCCAGCGGCGCCGCGTCACCTGGTACCAGCGCGGGTTGAGCTCGTTCAGGGCCAGCGTCGGCGTGTAGGTGACCTCCATGTCCTGATTCCCCCGGTTCGTGGCGGAGCTGCTCGCCGAGACGATGACACCGAGCTTGCCGGCGTTGAAGCGGCGGCCGGCCGTTGCGCTGACATTGCTCTGGGCCTTGCTCGACAGCAAATGGTTGAACCCGCCACCCGCGGAGCCGAACAAACGGAACCGGTCCGGCGCGTGCTTCATCACCAGATTGACGCTGCCGCCGATGGAATCGCCGTCCATGTCCGGGGTCAGCGCCTTCGAGACCTCGATGGACTGCAGCAATTCCGAAGGAACGACGTCGATGGCCACCTGGCGGAGGAGCGGATCGGGCGAGGGGATGCGCTCCCCGTCGATCATCATCGAGTTGAGTCGCGGCTCGGTGCCTCGGACATTGACGTAACGGCCTTCGCCCTGATCCTTCGTGATGGAGATGCCGGGGATGCGCTGCGTGGTCTCGGCGGCGTTGCGATCGGGGAACGCGCCTATCTGGTCCGCGGAGATGACGTTGGTGATGTTGGGGGCGGTCCGCTGCTGGTTCAGCGCCCGCGCGTTCGCGTCCGTGATGAGATCTGCCTGAACGGTCACGGTCGTTTCGAACGCCGCCACCGACATCTGAACCTCGAGCGTGCTGGCCGTCCCGGCCGTCACCTGCACCGTGGCGGTCTCGTCGCGACGCCCGAGATACGTGACGACGACGGTCTGTTCGCCCGCGGCCACGTTGCTCAGGCGGAACGCCCCATCGCGATTCGTGGCCATTTCCGACGCGCTGCCCGTGACGATGACCCGCGCGCCTGGCAGCGGCTCCCCGGTCGCGGCATCGACGACGCGTCCCTCGATGAGGCCGGCTTGCGGGGGCGTACTTTGCTGCGCGCGCAGTGGAGCGCAGACCGCGAGGACAAGCAGGCTGATGACGAACAGACGGTACATAGCGAAGCTCCCTGTCGAGTTGGTTCTGAAGATGTTTATAGGGGACAGGGGTCACAGCGGGATGACGAGCAGGAAAACTGCGCGCGACGTTACGGCGTTGTCGCGCAAGGGGGCTGGGGACTGCCCGCTCAGATGCGAAATTCACCGGCCTCTCCGCCACCGCTCGGCTTGCCGGTGAGGGAGGCCTTGGCGAACGACGCGAGCACCTGGAGCATCCCCCCGGGGCTCTCCCAGTAGGCCCCGCCCGACGCCTCGAATTTCATCAGCGTGAGAAACGGATCGTCCAGCCCCTCCGGGAACCACGTCCTGAGGAGCGGCGAGTAGAGTTCGCGCATCTTCGGGATGTCGTGCGTCACCGTCGCCGTGCCGACCAGGTGCAGATAGGCACTGTCGCCATCGCTCTGGAATGTCAGGGACACGGGCGAGCGGTTGGAGGATTCCTGCACCTTCCGGCTTCGCACATCCGTAAAGAACCAGAGCACGCCGCCGAACGTGGACGTGTCGCCTTGCAGGGCGAGCGGGCGGACGTGCACGTCGCCGGTACCAGCGTGCGTCACCATCATTGCGCTGTGGAACTTCGGGAGCAGCGCGCGGACCTTTGCGATCGCGTCGTCGCCCTCGAGATGCACCTTGCGATCTTCAGCATTCCCTTCCATGCCCATCACCTCCCGTATCGGTGAGCGTGCGCGCACGATTGCGTCGCAGCTGCCCGAGCTCGTCATACGACATCAGCATGAAAGATGCCGACGTTGGGGTCGAGCGATGGAGGCTGGTCGGGAGGCGTCGGCCGCCTCCCGGTGCTGGTGGTGGGTGGGGTTCGTCCCGCAGAATGCAGAACGAGGAAGTTACTGACCAATAGAGCAAACGTGGTGCCATGGATGGCACGCTGCACGGGCTACCCGCGTGGCGAGCTGCCTACCCAAGGATGGGTATCCGACCACACACGACGGGTCGTCCAGGGCACCCACGCGTCCCTCAGCGGGGCAGGTCGGCGAGCGCGCTCTGAATGAGATCGACGAGCACACTCGGCTCGAACGGCTTGGGCAGATGCCGGCTGAACCCAGCAGCCAGTGCCAGTTCCCGATCCGTCGGGGTGGCCTGCGCCGTGACTGCGATGGTGGCTGACGGCTTCGAACGGCCGTGCTCCTTCCGCAGCTCCCGCAACAGCGCGTACCCGTCCAGATCGGGCATGGCGATGTCGCTGACCAGCACGTCGGGCATGGCTTCGCGGATGAGAGCCAGCGCCTCGCGTCCGCCCGCCGCTTGGCGCACGCGCGCACCGGCCGATAGCAGCAGCGCGGCGAGAATGGCTCGCGCGTCGGGGTCGTCGTCCACGACCACAATCGACACGCCCGGCAGATCCGTCGGCTGCGGCGCACGACCGCGCGCCGGACGGAAGCTTGGCAGCGCCGGGAGCGCGACGGCCGCAGGCAGCGAGACAGTAAAGACGGCGCCGAGCCCGACGCCGGCGCTCTCGACCGCAATCTTGCCGCCGTGCAGGTCCACGATCCGCCGGACAATCGAGAGCCCAAGGCCCAGGCCCCCGTACGACCGCGTGATGGACGCGTCCCCCTGACGGAACGGCTCGAAGATGAACGGCAAGAGGTCGGGGTCGATGCCGATGCCCTCGTCCTGGACGCGCAGCTCGCACCAGCCGCCGGCGCTGCGAATCCTGACCACCACACGCGAGTCCGGCGCGCTGAACTTGATGGCGTTCGAGAGCAGGTTCCAGACGACCTGCTGCAGCCGATGCGGGTCGCCCGCGAGACGGGCCGTCGGGGTGTCGAACGCCCGTTCGATGCGGATCCGACGGGCTTCCGCGAGTGGGACCACCGTCTCGATCGCCTGATTCGCCAGGGCCACCAGGTCCACGTCCACGCGGTCCAGGATCAGCTTGCCCGTGGTGAGACGCGAGACGTCGAGCAGGTCTTCGATGAGCCGCGCCTGGGCGTGGGCGTTGCGCTCGATGCGTTCGAGCGCGTCGTCAACCTGCTCTGGCGCGACGACCTTCGTCCGCAGGATGCGCGTCCACCCGACGATGGCATTGAGGGGCGTCCTGAGCTCGTGTGACAGGGTCATGAGGAACTCGTCCTTGAGGCGGCTGGCCTGCCGCTCACTGGCCAGGAGTTCCGTCCGCTCGCGTTCCGACACCTCAATCTGCTCGAGCATGCCGTTGAACGCGTCCACGAGCATGCCGAGTTCATCGCCGGTTGTGCGTTCGACCCGGAGCGAGTAATCGTGGCGCGTGGAGACCTCGCCCGCGATGGCCGCGACGGCCTTGAGGGGGTGGGAAATGATGCGCTGGAGAATCGAGGACAGCAGCAGCGCCACCCCCAGCGCCAGAACGAGCACCATCACCGCGGTCACCGTCTGGACGCGCACGCGGCCGGTGACCGCGCCCAGATCGCTGGCCAGGTAGATGCGCCCAGCCGGACGGCCAGCGACGTCGATGCCCACGACCACCTCTACGAGGTTCGGCCCGAACCGGTAGCCCCACGATGGGGGCGCGGGGGGACACGGGTCCGCCACGTCCCGCCGCCTGAACTCCGCGAAGAGACCGCCCCGCGGACGGTACAGGCAGCCCACCCGAATGTGCGGGTCGGGCGCCAATGTCTCCATGGTCTCGTTTGCGGTCTTGCGATCCTCGAAGGACATCGCGGCCGTGGAGTTCTCGAGGACCATCCGGGCCTCGGTCAGCAGCTGCTGCCGGATGTCGTTCTTGAACTGGAAATAGTCCCACGCGAGCAGCGACCCG
Source organism: Acidobacteriota bacterium (assembly GCA_040349235.1). GTDB lineage: Bacteria > Acidobacteriota > Vicinamibacteria > Vicinamibacterales > CAVVIG01 > JBEQUD01. Next base: position 2,869 of record JBEQUD010000349.1, on the reverse strand, counting down.
GACGCGAGCACCAGCGCCGTGGTGGTCACGAGCATCACCACCATGAGCACCTTCGTCCGAATCGACGCATTGCGCAGCAGCCGTTCCATGCTCATCGCCCCGGTGCCGGTTGGACGACCCGGCGTGCCACGCGGAGCAGACGCGAGCTGATGGTCAGCCCGCCCAGCTGGGCGCTCCGGACATTGATGTCGAAGCGGACGCGGTCGCCGTCGCGGACGAACGCCACGGCGCCGCCACGCGCAAGGAACTCGCTGCTATCGCCCACCGTCAGCACGGGCGAGGTCGCCACCGACGCCAGCCACTCGTCCATCTGCACGGCCTCGACCTGTCGCAGGAACAGGATGTGGCAGGCGCGCGCATCCTCGACGCCCGCTGGCGTCCGCCGAACCACCTGGTGGCCCTCGACAGCCTCGCCGGCGAGGATCTCGTCCACGCGCTTGACGAAGGCGGCATCGGCGACCACGCAGAGCTGGAACGTCCCGCTGGGGAACGCGGACTCGGGCCACTCGATGTACTTGGCGAAGTTGTAGAGGAACGCCGCCTTCACGTCGTCCTCCGCAACGCCCGCAGCGAGCAATGGCTCGGCAGCCACCGCCAACACGAGCAGGGTCGCGGCGACGACGCGGAGCGGCCTCAGAATCGCCATGCGGAACGGACGCTGACGGCGCGCTCGAACAGCTCTGGCGGTGTGCCGGCGGCGAACTCCTGATGACGGTCGTGGAGCAGATTCTGGCCGGTGATGGAGAGTTCCCAGCGCAGCGAGGGATGCCATCCCAGACGAGCCGTCAGCTCGACGTAGGCGGGCACGGCCGGCTGCGGCCGACGCGAGGCGTAGCGGCCGAGCAGGTCCACCTCCACCTGGCCGGGCAGATCCACGGACGTTCTGACCGACAGCAGATGGGAGGGATCGTTCGCCTCATTGACGCCGTTGCTCAGGTCGGTGCTGCCGGCATCCTTGCTGAAACGCTCCCACAGGTAGCTGTAGGACGCGTGCGCCTGCCACCACGACGTCAGACTGGTCGTCACCGCCACCTCCGCGCCGGACGTCTTCGCCGCCAGCCCGTTGGCCAATGTGAACAGTGCGCCCGTGGGCTCGCGGAGTTCCTGGCTGCGGATGTGGTCGTAGCTGTTGAGAAATGCCGCGACGTCGGCCGAAACCCAGTTCGTCGGCCGCACACGGTACCCGCCTTCCCAGGCCAGGACCGTTTCCGAAACGAACCCGTCGCTCCCCGTGATGAGCAACTGGCCGCTGGCGGGATTGACCACGCGCAGGTCCGTGTCGAAGCGCGTCGGCATCCGCACCGCCCGCGAGACCGCGGCCCAGTACGTCTGCCGCGCGTCAGGCGTCAGGCGAATGCGCATGTTTGGCTGCACCTCGAAGCCGGTGAAGTCGTTGCGTTCGACCTTGGCGCCCAGGATGAGCGAGAGCCGTTGCGGCATCAGCGCGATTTCGTCCTGCCCGAACACGCTGCCGATAGTCGAGGTGAGCGTCTGCGGGGCGAAGAAGAAGCCGGGGCCGTCGCCGAGGTCGTTCCCACGCGAGGCGCGGAAACCGGCGCCGAACACCACGCTGTGTCGCGCGCCGACCTGCACCTGCTGCTCGGTGTCGATGTCCACCGTGTTCCTGGTGGCGCGATACTGGTTTTGCACGCGCCGCGCCGTGCGATCGAAGTACGCCTGGACCTGGAACTGCGACGTCGAGGACCAGCGCTTCGTCCAGCGCGTCAGGAGATTGCCGCCGGCCACGCGGGTGTCGCCGCGGTCGTAGAGGCCCTCTGTGCCGACGTAGGCGTCTCCCTGCAACGTCCAGAACGTGGGTTGCCTGGCGTCCGAGTCGAGGCGGAACCCGGCCTGGCCGAACTGGACCCCGTCGCCCGCCGGGACACCGGTGGCAAACACGTGTTCGGATTCGGCGCGGAACTTCCCGTAGACGCGGTACGCGATCTCGCCGGTGGTGGTGCCGCCGTAGCGGGCGGTGGTCACGGCGCGGGTCTCGTTGCCAGCGGTCACCGTCACGAAGGCACCCTGTGAGTCGGCTGCGCGCTTGGTGATGATGTTGATGACGCCGTTCACGGCGTTAGCGCCCCACAGCGTGCCGCCAGGTCCCCTCGTCACCTCGATGCGGTCGATGTCCGCGAGGACCAGATCCTGCACGTCCCAGAACACGCCGGAGAAGAGCGGCGAGTAGACGGTCCGCCCATCGACGCGCACCAGCAACTTGTTCGCCGTGGCGATGTTGAAGCCGCGGGCGCTGATCGCCCACCCGGGCCCGTATACCTGGGCCGCATCGACCGCGTCCGCCAGCCGGATCGCCTCCGCGAGGGTGGTCGCGCCGGACCGCCGAATCTCGTCGCCACGGATGACCGAAACCGCTGCCGCGACATCCGACAGTCGCTCCATCCGGCGTGCCGCCGTCGTGACGGTCAGGTCCGACAGTTCCTCGATGCTGAGGCGCTTGAGTTGCTGCGCGCTCTGGGACGGGGCATCGGTCGGCTCGCGCTGCGCGGCGAGTGCCGGGCCCGCCATCATCACAGCCAGCGGCACGGCCGCGAGCGCGCGCCGGGAACACGCCTTCCACAAAGGAGTCAGCCGTTTCTTTATCTGTGAATCGGTTGGCCCAGATGGGCCAGCAGGGGCCAGCCTATCCGGCCCGGCCGAGCTGAAGGCAAATGTCGTACCTACGACGCGCGCTGCTCGTTCTGACGGCAGGGAAGAGAGCCAGCGCTGCGGCGTGCAGCGCCGGCCGGTGTGCCGCACGTGGGCTTGCGGAATCCTACCGCTTGCCGCCGTGGTCGTCGCAGGCGGTTGTCTTCGTCTTCCCCTGCTGGACTGTGCCGTCCTTGCACATTGCGCTCGTCGTGTCGGGGGT
>JBEQUD010000321.1:0-4997 GCA_040349235.1 Acidobacteriota bacterium | reverse complement strand
GGTCGGCGGCCCCGCCGTAGGTCACGAACATCACGCTGCCGATCACACGGGCCAACTCCATGTAGAGCGCCATCTCGCGTTCAAGGATGCCGGCGCGCCGCCACCCTTCGAGCGACATGCCGCGGGAGAAGAACACAGCCAGCGTCGCCGTACCGAGCGGCGACACGGCGGTCGGCGCCGCGGTCCCGTCCCCCGCTGTATCCGTGGGCGTCACCGCGTGGGCGCAGGCCGGGATCCCTCGTCCGCCGTCCACCCGAACTGCAGTTCGCACAAGCGTCGGTAGGTGGCGCTGGTCGCCAGCAGCTCGTCGTGACGACCGGACGATTCGATCCGCCCCCGGTCGAGAACGACAATCCGATCGGCATGGGTGACCGTCGAGAGCCGGTGGGCGATGACGATCGCCGTCGCGCGCGACGCCACCTGGTTGATCGCCTGCTGGACGAGCCGCTCCGATTCGCTGTCGAGCGCGCTCGTGGCCTCGTCGAGGATGAGGATCTCGGGGTTGTGCACGACGGCGCGCGCGATGGCGATCCGCTGGCGCTCGCCGCCCGACAGGCGGAGACCACGGTCCCCGACGACGGTGTCGTACTGGCGCGGCAGCCGCATGATGAAATCGTGGGCGTGGGCGACGCGCGCTGCGTCCTCGACCATGGCGTCGGACAGGTGTTCGCGCCCGTAGCGGATGTTGGTGCGGACCGAGTCGTGGAACAACAGGCTCTCCTGCGAGACCACCCCGAACAGGTGGCGGTAGTCGCGCTGGTTGAGCGTCCGAAGGTCCACGCCGTCGATGAGGATGCGGCCCTTGTCCGGATCGTAGAGGCGCAGGATCAGATCCGCGAGCGTGGACTTGCCCGCGCCGCTCGAGCCGACGAGCGCGACGAACTCGCCCTTGCGGATCTCCAGCGTCACCCCGTCGAGGGCGATGTGCCCGCCGTAACCGAACGAGCAGTCCTCAATCCGCAGCGCGGTGTCGAAGGTCGCCTTCGACGTCGATCCATCGACGACCTGGGGCCGCGCGGCGAGGAGTTCGTCGATGCGTCCGGCGGCAGCCCCCACCGACTCGATCCAGAGCGCGCTGGTCGCCAGCTGGTTGATGGGGCTGATGAGCGAACGCGCAACGAACGTGAACAGCAGCAGGCCCTGGAACGTGAGGTACCCGGCGCGCATCTGGGCGATGGCGATGAAGAAGACCCCGAGCACCGCCAGCGAGTCCAAAATCGACCGCGCCGAGATCTCGAGCTTCTCCATCCGGCCCTTCTTCCACAGGGCCGCGACGACCGCATCGGTCGCCCCTCGGAGCTTGTCCAGCTCGAACGCCTCGGCGCCGAATGACTTCGCCACGCGAATGCTGGTGAAGGCCTCCTGCAGCGCGCCGGTGAGGCCGGCCGAGACATCGGTTTCCTCGAGCGCCATCCGGCGCGTGGGCCGCTTGAGCGCCTGGGTGAGCCCGAACTGCACCAGCAGGAGAAGGATGGCGCCGGCCGTCAACCACGCGCTCGTGCTGAACAAGTAGGCGGAGTAGACCGCGATCTGCACGAGGTTGTGGATAAGGCTCCTGATGAGCGGGCCGAGGGCCGTGGCCGTGGCGGACGCATCGAAGGTCACGCGCGAGATCAACTCGCCGCTCTTCTGGCGGGCGAAGAAGGCCATGTCCTGCCCGACGAGATGCGTCAGCAGGTCCGATTGGATGGCGCGGCCGATGTGCGCCCGCAGCCAGGACGCGGTGGACTCCGCGAGGTAGTTCAAGCCGGCCACGACCACCGAGACCGCCACGAACAGCACCCCGAAGAGCGCCAGCACGTCGTAGGCGGTGCGGCCCGACAGCCGCTGGCTGATCCACACGCCCAGGTAGTTGAGGTTCAGCCAGGACGTGCCGGGCGGCACGGTCTGACGGGCGGTGCCGGACAGATTGGCGAGCAGCGCCGCAAGGATCGCCGGCTGCAGGACAGTCAGAAGGTTTGCCGCGCACGTCAGCGCGACCATCAATGCGATGGCGCCGCTGAAGGGACGCGCGTAGCGGCCCACCAGCCACCGGAACGCCCGACCGCCGGAGGCCGTCACCTCGCCCCCCTGGCGGGCTTGTGACGCCGTCGTTGGCCGGGCGCCACGGCCCGACGCATCCGGTCTCTGCTTCGAGGTCAACGAGTCAACCGGCTAGAAGCGCTGGTAGATGAACATCGAGTCGAACGATGAGAAGAGAAGGAGGACCACGATGACCGCGGCCACCGCCAGACCCACGAGGAGATCGACCACCAGGGCCTTCATGGATGGCCGCCGAACATCAGGCGCAGCAGCGTCATCGAGTGCGGCAGGTCGGTCATGAACGGCACCCAGCCGATGGTCACCGCCATGAACGTCAGGGCGACACTCGCCACCCCGGCCAACCGCGACTGGAACCACGCGCTTCGCGCCACACCGCCGGGAATGTGCGTGCGATAGATGTAGTACGCCGTGAGGAGCAGACCCTGATAGGCGCCCCACACGAGAAAATTTGGTGTCAGGCCGTGCCACGCGCCGATGACGAGAAACGTGGCGAGATACGAGAACGCCGCGATGGCCGTCGGAGACGTCTTCAGCCGCGTCTTGAACAGGCGGCGTCCCGTCGGCGTGAACACGTAGTCGCGCGCCCAGGCCGACAGGCTCATGTGCCAGCGATTCCAGAACTCCTGGATGCTGGGGCTCAGGTACGGCCAGTTGAAGTTCTCTGGCACGGCGAACCCCAGCATGCGCGAGGCCCCAATCGCCATGTCGGAGTATGCGCTGAAGTCCACGTAGATCTGGACGCCGAATGCCAGCACGACACGCCACACATGTGCCGGCGTGGCCGCGTAGGACACCTCTGCCGCGGACAGGGCGAGCACGTCGGCAATGACGAGCTTCTTGAAGAGCCCGGTCAGCACGCGCAGGGCGCCCGCGTAGACGTTCTCCACCGTCGGCGTGGCCGCGGCGAGCGCCGACACGAATTGCGGAAAGCGCCGGATCGGCCCCGCGATGCGGCACGGGAAGAACAGCGCGAACGCGGCGACATCGACGAGCGGCGCGGGCTGGAGGCGTCCGCTGCGACACTCGATGACATAGTGCAGCAACTCGAACGCGAGGAACGAAAAGCCGAGCGGCAGAAGAATGCCCTCTGTCGTGGGCGCCGCCGCCAGCGCGCGGGACGTCCCGGTGATATCGACCCCGAGCCGGAATCGGACCAGCAGGGCGACGACGAGCATCGTCAACACGACGTCGCCGCGCCCGCGGCCAATCGCATAGGCCGCCAACACGAGTTCCAGCATCACCAACACCGCGCTGTCGGCGTAGGCCGCATAGAACACGACACCCCACGCCACCAGCACGAGCGCGCGCCAGACGCGGGGTACGGCGAAGAACGTCAGCCAGCAGCCGGCCAGCAGCACGACGAAGCGGACGTCGGTGAAGATCACGGCCGACCACCGAATTGAGGAGGGACATCGCGTGCCAGAACCTGCGCGAGCGCGGCGCTCCCGAGCGCGGTCAGATGCGTCTTGTCGAACTTGAGCGCGGCGGGGACATCGACTGCCACCACCCGCACGTGCGGCGCGAACACCGCGTTCAGGTCCGCGCGGTCCTCGTCGCTCATCGCCGCTGCGTGGCCCGCCACCTCGATGAACGCCGCATGCTTACCGTGGCCGCGCACCAGCTCCGCCGCCGCCCAGAGGAGAGGATGCCGCTGCCGGAGGGCGCGCTGTCGGTCGAGCGAAGGCTGTTCGGGCGAAAGGCGGGCGTCAACGACGATGGTGGCCGCGGCGGCGGCGACGTCGGGCACCGGCGCGGGTGCGGGTGCGGGCACCGCAGCTTCCACGGGACGTCCCAGCAGCTGGCGGGCGAGCGCTCCCTTGTGCAGATAGACGTAGATGCGGGTCGATGTCCCGAACAGCGCCGCCTGGAGTCGGTACGAATTTGTGTACAGGTGCCAGCCGCCGAGCGCGCCTTCGAGGCGCCGCTCGACGCGGCTTGGCGGCGTCAGGCGAAACTGCTCGACGTCGGCCGTCTCTACGGGAACCAGTTCGGGAAGCCGCGTGTTGGGGTGCCGGCCAAAGTCGAACACGTACAGCATGTCGAGGGCATCCACGATGTCCTTCGCGATGAGGTACGCGCTCGCGGTGTCGAGGCCGTTGATGGCGAGGTTCAGGACGCGGGCGTCCGGACGCAGCGTCTGGAACTGCGCCGGCAGGGTCTCCGGCGCCCGCAGGAGGTAGCCCCAGACCACGGAGTCGCCGAAGAACGCGATGCGAGGCCGCGCCCCGCGAGGATGTTCTTGCAGGTAGCCGACGAGCGGTCCGAGCGCGAACAGATCGGAGGCTTCGAACCGGAACAGCCGGTTCGATTCGTAGCGCACCGCTTCGAGCGCGGCCAGCCGACCCGGAACGAACGCGTCCACCGCTGACAGACCGAGAACCGCGAACAGCAACCGCCGCCAGTAGCGAAGACGCGGCAACGCGCTCATGCCGTGTATCCCGGCAAGACCTTGATGGCCTCGGACCGGCAAATCAGCCGGTTGTCCCGCTCGCGTCGAATCGCATAGCGAACCCCGAGCACCCGGTCAGTGCCGGCCTGTGCGAACAGCGAGACCTGCGTGTGGATGACGTCGTCCACTTCGACGTTGCCGTAGAAGGCGACGCGGCGGTGCACCAGCCCCCGCGCCGCGACATCCGCGGGTGCCGGCGGTCGGGCCGTGTTGCAGGAGAGCGCGCGACGCTCGGCGGCGTTCATGAACGCGATGTAGTTGGCGAAATACACGAGCCCGACCCCGTTGGTATCCCGGTCAGGTTCGATGGCGTACGGGACATCCAGGGGTCCATCCCGATCGACCGCAATCCAGCCGTCGGTGAGCAGGCCCAGGTCGCCCGTCTGCTCCGCGGCCTTGGTCAGGTGGTACGGGCTCTCCTGAAGGGGCAACAGCGGCAGGGCCGAGAAATCCGTGTCGGCGGGCGGCGCCACACGCAGCGATCCATTGCCGCCTTCTGGCGTGA
>JBEQUD010000318.1:0-3035 GCA_040349235.1 Acidobacteriota bacterium | reverse complement strand
GCGCGCCGCCGGCGCCGAAGTGTCGTCGTCTACCGCCGGCACCCCCACGGCGGCCGGGCACGGCTGCTGGCCGCGAGTCGGTTGGCCGCACGCCTCGCCGACCGGACGATCGTGTCGTGCGAAGCGATGCGGCAGCGGGCCGCGGAAGACGACGGCACGAGCCTCTCGCGGATCGACATCGCCGCGAGCGGCGCCGTGGATTGGGTGGTGCCGGCCGCGGCCGACGTGGCCGCCGCACGGCAAGGGCTCGGCATTCCACCCGCCGCGCGTGTCATCGGCGTCGTCTCGCGCCTGAGATGGGAAAAAGGGATCGACATCCTCATCGGTGCGCTCGATCGCATCGGTGAGGTGGGCGAGGTCCATGCGGTCGTCATCGGGACGGGCCCGGAGGAAGCGCGATTGCGACAACTCGCGGCCAGGAGCCGCACGGTCGTCCACTTCCTAGGGCACCGGCACGATGTCTCGCGCTGGCTGGCGATGGCGGACGTCATCGCCATGCCGAGCCGACGCGAGGCGTTCGGCCGCGTCACGCTGGAAGCGATGGCCGCCGGGCGGCCGCTCGTCGTCTCGCGCGTGGGCGGCCTCACCGAGGGGGTCGTCCACCAGGAGACGGGCCTGATCGTGCCCCCGGAGAATCCGCAGGCGCTGGCCGCGGCGCTCGGCACCATCCTCGGGGACCATCGGATCGCGCGCCGTCTGGGCGAAGCCGCGCGCCGGCGGTACGAGGCACACTACACGCTCGACCACATGGCGTGCGCCTGGCGCGGCGCGTGGGAACGCGCGGCGACGGGTGGAGGCGTGTGCTGATCACGCTTTTTTGCGTTCGTCCCCGACGCTTCAACATCGGGAACGACGCCATCCTGCTCGGCGTCCGCCACCTGCTGCGCGCGGCGTTCGACGAGCCCATCAACATCGTGCAGGTCCCCGCCGCCGAGAACGATGGGCACGCCGGGCTGAGCGGCCTGCTGCCGCAATCGATCCATCAGATGAACCTGTATGGCCACGGCGTGTTGGTGGGCGGCGGCAATCTCTACGAGAACAGCGGCCTCGACGTGGACGTTCACGCGCTCGCGGCCCTGCGGCTTCCGTTGATGCTGTTCAGCCTCTCGCACGGTCGCATCTACAACCACCGCCACGAGCTGGTGCCTCGCACCGACGCGATGCCCGCACCGGTGGTCGTCGCGCTCAACGGGCAGGCAGCGCTGTCTGTCGTGCGGGATGACGCGACGCTGGGGCACCTGCGCGCGCTCGGGATCACGAAAGCCGTCCTGGGCGGGTGCCCATCCCTGCTGCTCGGCCAGTTACCGCTGCCGGCGTCGTCCGGGCCCGAAGTCTCGGCGGGCACCTTGCTGTCCGTTCGTCATCCGCAGCTCATGAGCATCCCGCTTCGTAGCGAAGCGCGGATGCACGGGACGGTTCTCCGGCTCGTCGAGATGCTCGAGGCGGACGGGTTTGGTCCTGTTCGCCTGCTGTGCCACGACACGCGCGACCTGATGTTCGCCTCGTCGCTCGGCGACGTGGAGTACATCGTGCCGGACGACGTGTACTCGTACCTCGAGCTGCTGCGTCGGGCGCGGCTGGTCGTCTCGTTCCGCCTGCACGCCTTCGTGCCCTGTCTCAGCTTCGGTACGCCCGCGATCAACATCAGCTACGACGAACGATCGCTCAGCCTCGTCCGCACGTTGGGGTTCGAATCGTGGGATATCGACTTCGTTCGCAGCGCGGACGTCGTCGCCGACGTCCGCGATCGGTGTCATCGACTCAGCGAGTTCGCCAGCCAGCGTCGGAGCGCCAAGCCGCTCTGGCAGCATCTCGAAGCCACGATGACGAGCGCCATGTCGTCGTTCGCCAGCCTCGTGACCGCGTATGCCAGCGAAGGCCCATCAGGCTAGCCACGTGGCGCCGCGCCGGAGGCGTGTCTGTGGCCTCAGACCGGGCGCGATGCTCCGTGATTTCGTCGTGACAGTGGTGTCCGTCGGTGCCACAATCGCGGTGGGAGGGGGGCCTCCACCGGGCACGCCCACCAGCACCGTCCGACCGTCGCATGACACCGCCCGACACCCTGCTCGTGATCCCGACTTACCGCGACGGTGCGAGGCTCGCGGGGTTTCTGCCGCAGCTTTGCAAGGAACTCGCCTCCGGCCACGTGGCCGTGCAAGTCGTGGACGACGGTTCGCCCACCTCGGAGCAGATGCGGCTAGCGGCGGAAATCGACCTGGTGAGGCGCGAGCATCCATTCCTCCAGCCATTGCTGACGCACCCCACGAACCGCGGTAAAGGAGGCGCCATCCGCGCCGGCTGGGCCACCGCGGCTCGCGTGCGCTGGCTGGCCTTCGTCGATGCCGACGGCGCCGCGCCCGCGACGGAAGTCGCCACGCTGATCGAACGCGCCCGCGCGGCCGCCAACCCCGCCATCTTCATTGCCATTCGTACCGAAGGGCCTGGCAAACCCGTCGTGCGTTTTTGGCACCGCCGGCTCGGCAGCCGAGTGTTCAACGTCTGGGTGCGGCTCTGCCTCGGACTCGATCTGCCTGACACCCAATGCGGCCTGAAGATTGTTCCCGCAACCCTCCACACCGATTCGGCGTGGCACGAGGACGGTTTTGCCTTCGACCTCGAACTGCTGCTGCGTGCCCGCGCCATGAAACTGCCGGTTGTTTCCCAACCCATCGCCTGGACCGAACGTCCCGGTTCGTCGCTCGGCCCCGGCGCCATGCTGGCGCTGTTCGCCGCCGTATGGCGTCTGCGCCCGGGATTGAACGACTAACCGGTTAGAGAGCTGCAACCCTTTGCCTATCAGACACGTGTCGAAGCACGAACGGCGCTCCAACCGGCGCAAGCCGCAGGCGGCCGCGGGCAATCGCGCCGCGCGACGCGCATTCGCATGGGTCAGTTGGATCGACAAGCGCTCGCGGCTCGTGTTCCTGCTGCTGGTGTCGGTCGCCTCGTTGCGGATCGTCAGCACCTACCACGTCTTCAACGAAACGTCGGACGAGCCGGCCCATCTTGCCGCCGGCATGGAGTGGCTGACCAAC
>JBEQUD010000304.1:0-6094 GCA_040349235.1 Acidobacteriota bacterium | reverse complement strand
GGTCGGCGGCGGTGACGGCACCTGCCACTCGAGCCCGGTCGCGCCCCACGGATTGGCCGGCGCGGCCTTGCCCTTGAACAACGAGTAGGTGAAATAGAAGGCCGGCAGCGCGTAGCCGATCGCGAGGATCGACGCGCCCGCGCTCGAGAGCACGTTCAACACCTGCCAGATCGGCTCGGCCGGATACGCGTGGTAGCGGCGCGGCATGCCGAGATAGCCGAGGACGAACTGCGGGAAGAACGTCAGGTTGAAGCCGACGAAGATGATGCCCGCCGCCAGCCGTGCCAGGCCCTCGTTGTAGTGGCGGCCGCTCAACTTCGGCCACCAGAAGTGCAGCCCGCCGAGGAAGCCCATGATGGTCCCGCCGACCATGATGTAGTGGAAGTGCGCCACCACGAAGTACGTGTCGGTGACGTGGACGTCCACGCCGATCGCCGCGAGGAAGAGCCCCGTGAGGCCGCCAATCGTGAACAGGCCGATGAAGCCGTACGCATAGAGCATCGGCGGCTCCCACGAGACCGCGCCCTTGTACATCGTGGCCGTCCAGTTGAAGACCTTGACGGCGGAAGGAATCGCGACGACGAAGCTCAATACCGAGAAGATCAGCGCGGCGTAGACCGATTCGCCGGCGACGAACATGTGATGGCCCCAGACGAGGAAGCCGAGCACCGCGATGGCCAGGCTCGCGAACGCCACGAACTTGTAGCCGTAGACCGGCTTGCGGCAGCCTGCGGCCACGAGCTCGCTCACCACGCCCATGGCCGGCAACACCATGATGTAGACCGCCGGGTGCGAGTAGAACCAAAAGAGGTGCTGGAACAGGACGGGGTCGCCACCGACGGCCGGGTTGAAGAAGCCGAAGTGGAACACCCGCTCCGCGGCCACGAGCAGAATCGTGATGGCGACCACCGGCGTGCCGAGGACGTTGATGAGGCTCGTCGCGTAGGTGGACCAGATGAACAGCGGCAGGCGGAACCAGGTCATACCCGGCGCGCGCATGCGGTGAATCGTCACGATGAAGTTCAGCCCGGTGAGGATGGACGAGAACCCCGTGATGAAGATGCCGAGGGCGGTCGGGATGACGTTGGTCGTCGAGGACGCCGTGCTGAAGGGCGCGTAGAACGTCCACCCCGTGTCCACGCCGCCGGTGATGAGCGCGTAGAGCGTGAAGAGCCCGCCGAGGATGTAGATGTACCAGCTCGCGAGGTTCAGCTTCGGGAACGCCAGGTCCTTCGCGCCGATCATGATGGGCACGAGGAAGTTGCCGAGCACCGACGGGATGGCGGGGATCAGGAAGAAGAACACCATCATGATCCCGTGCATCGTGAAGAGCTTGTTGTAGGTGTCGTCCGACACCAGATCGCCGACGGGCGTGGCGAGATCGAGGCGGATGAGCACCGCGAAGACGCCGCCGATGAAGAAGAACAGCGTGACGCTGGCGAGGTACAGGAGCGCGATGCGTTTGTGATCGCGCGTCAGCAGCCAGGATTTCAGGCCGTAGCCGTCGTTCAGATAATGCCGTTGCGGGGTCAACAGGGTGGTCATGGTTCTTTCGTTTCAGCCGGAGACAGCGCCTTCAGCGACTTGAGGTACTCGAGCAGCTGCACCAGGCCTTCTTCGCTGACGAGGCCCTGGAAGGTCGGCATGATCGGCTGATGGCCATCGACGATCTTCGCGCTCGGGTTCAGGATGGATTCCCGGATGTAGGCCTCGTCGGCGATGGCGGAGGTGCCGTCCTGGAACCTGACCCTGCTGCCGATGAGCCCGTCCAGGACAGGGCCGCGGCCGGCGGAATCGGGACGATGGCAGGTGTTGCACGCGAGATCGTTGAAGAGCTTGGCGCCGCCCGCGGCGAGCGACATGTCCTGCATCTGGCCGTTCAGCCACGCCTGGTAATCAGCGGGCTCCATCACCACGACCTCGCCGGTCATCCCCGAATGGCGGGTGCCGCAATACTCGGCGCAGAAGATGTGGTAGCGCCCCACCTCGGTCGCGCGGAACCAGATGTTCACGTAGCGGCCGGGGATGACGTCTGCCTTGATGCGGAACGCCGGCACGAACAGGTCGTGGATGACGTCCTCGGACGTCGTAATCAGCTTGACGCTCCGGCCCACCGGGACGTGCAGTTCGTTCACCTCGCGCTGGCCGTCGAGGTGTTGGAACTTCCACATCCACTGCTTGCCGACGACGTAGATGTTGAGCGTCTCGGCCGGCGGGCTCGCCATCGCGAAGTAGATGCTCGAGCCCCACACGAAGATCACCATCGTGATGAGGAACGGGATGACCGACCAGGTGATCTCGAGGAGCAGGCCGCCGTGGACGTGCTCGCCGATCGCGTCCGGTGTCCGCCGGTGGTACTTGACGGCGTAGAACACGATGAGACCGGCGATGAGCAGCGAGAAGAACGCCGTCAGCGCGAGGAGGAAGAAATACAGCGCGTCCACGCGGGGAGCCATCGTGGATGCGCTAGCAGGGAAGAGAGGAATGCCGAACCACATATCTATAACGGGTGCTTGGGTGCCTGGGTGCCGAGGTGCGTGGGTGCGAAGGTGCTGCGGGGCTGACCGGGGGCGTGACCTCCGGAGGCGCCGGCGCCCCTGCGGTCCCGCCGCAGCATGAGGAAGATGAATCCCCCGAGCGCGAGGACGGTGGCGCCACCGGCAAGGCGCATCGCGCGCATGATGATCAACCCGTAACGCCCCGTCAGCGGGTCGTAGTGGTAGCAGTAGAGCAGCAGTGCATCGACCGGGGTGCCGACCTTGCCGGCCGAGGCCTCGACGAGCGCCAGCCGCAGATCGCGCGGGCCGTATTCGATGCCGAAGAGATAGCGCGCAAGCCGGCCGTCCGGCGTGAGCACGATGACGCCGGTCGGGTGCGCGAACTGCTTCGTCTGCTCGTCCCACACGTAGCGGAAGCCCGCTGCCTTGGTCAGCCGCCGGACGGACGCGTCGTCACCAGTCAGGAAGTGCCACGCCGCGGCCGCGCCGGGGCGCCGATACCGTTCGAGGTACGTGGCCTTCTTCGCCGCCGCGCTGGCCGGCGTGTCGCGCGGATCGAAACTGACCGTCACGATCTCGAAATCCTTGCCGGGCTCGAGCGACAGCACGCCCATGGCGCTCGACAGGCCGTTGATGACCTGCGTGCACAGCATCGGGCACTCGTAGTACGCGAACACCAGGACGACGGGCCGCGCGCCGAAATAGTCGCCGAGGTGAACGGTGCGCCCGGTTTCATCGAGGAGTGCCGTGTCGAGAGGAACGCGCTGGTCGAGATTCTGGTCGAAGCCGATCTCCCGGAGCGGCGCCGGTACGGTCGTCGACGGCGTTCCCGGGTCGCGCCGGTAGCCAGGCGTCGGTGCGCCGGTCATCTGCGCATGCGCCGAGACGGCCACCGACAGGCAGACGAGGGACGCGGCCACGAGCCGTTCAGTGGACGTCATGGGGGGCTTCTGGCGTTCGCGCGGGCAGGCCGCGTTCGACGGTCAACTTCATCGCCTCGTCGATCGGGATGCGGACGATGCCGGCCTCCCGATCCACCCAACCGTAGCTGTCGAGGATGCGTGCCTCCTCGGCCTGCAGCTCGCGCAGGTCCTCGCGCGGATGGCTCTGCAGGCGGGGCTCCGGCGGAATCCGGTGTTCCTGTCCGGCGGCCAGGGGCAGTACGGGCGTGACGCGCGCGGCCTCGCGGTGGAGGAGATACGCGAAGAGCACCCAGGCGAGCGCCGCGAACACCGCGGTGACCACGACCAGGCCGAGCGCGTTGCCGAGCAGCGCCCGCAGGCTGACGTCGTCGGGCTCGTGGTGCAGGCCGGCGGGGGATGCGTGGAGATCTGACCTCTTCGTCATGCTCAATGCGCCGCCTTCGGCTGCTTGCCGCCACGCTGGATGATGCGGCCGAGCGCGGCGTCGAACTGAGGATCGTGGAACGGCAGAATCGGCCGCTGCCGGAGCTGCCCGACAACACAGCCGAGCCAGATGGCGCCCATCGACAGCGGCAGGCAGATGTCCGTCCAGCTGAGGTCGATGCCGCGGCGGTCGAAGTCGGGGACCGTCAGCCACCAGAGATCGACCAGGCGGACGACGAGCACCAGGATGGCGACCTTGAACAGCGACTCGCCGCTGCGCTTGATGGCGCGCTGGAGCAGCAGCAGGAACGGCACCGCGAAATGGAAGACCACCAGGCCGAGCCCGACGAACCGCCAGCTGGTCTGCAGTCGGTGCATGTACCAGGAGATTTCAGGCGGCAGGTTGCCGGCCCAGATGATCAGGTACTGCGAGAACGAAAAATACGCCCACAGCATCACGAACGCCAGCATCAGGTTGCCGAGGTCGTGCAGGTGCGCGGGGACCACGATGCGGTCGAGCGGCGCGCGCCGGCTCAGCCAGGTCGTCGCGCAGATGAGGAACGCCAGCGCCGACAGACCCTGCCCCCCGAGGACGAGCATGCCGTAGATGGTCGAGAACCAGTGCGGCTCGATCGACATCAGCCAGTCGAAGGATGCAAAGGTAATCGTGATGCCGTAGGCAATCAGGCCCCCGGCGCTTACCAGCTGCATCTTGCGGGCGATGGCCGGGTCGCCCGTACGGTCCTGTTCGAGCGACAGCGCGTTGAGCACGTAGGACAGGCCGTTCCATACGAGGAAATAGAACGCCGCGCGCACGAGGAAGAACGTCGTGTTCAGGTAGATCTGCTTGTGCTCGAGTACCTCGTCGTGGGCCACGACGTCGGCATGCGTCCAGATGTACAGATGGCCCATGCCGAAGACGATCGGGAGGAACAGGACCGTCAGCACCGGCAGCACCCGGGTTGCAGCGCCGATGGGCCGGCGGACGACCACGCCCCATGCGCCGCCCGAGAGCTGGTGCACCATGCCGAGCGCCAGGCATCCGAGGCTGATGCCGAGGCACCACATGTAGGCGATGAGGTACGACTCGAAGAACCGGGCGGGGTTGGTGAACAGCCCGACCAGTGACAGGACGGCACCCGCCGCGCCGGCGCCGAGCAGCTTCCGCTGCAGGGGCGCGAGGTCGGGAATGGCGGTGTCGGCGGTGTCCTTGAGAACCATTACTGCAGCGCTCCTCGACGGCTCTCGGGCACGTCCGCGAGCCCGGCGTGCGCGCTCAATTGCAGGGCACGGACGTAGGCGGCGATGGCCCAGCGATCGCGCGCCGGGATCTGGGGCGCGTATCCCGGCATCTTGCCCGAGCCGTTGGTCGTGACGTCGAACAGGTGTCCGACCGACGCGTTGCGCATCCGGTCGCTGTGGAAGGTCGGCGGGGTGGGATAGCCGCGACGGACGATCATGCCGTCGCCCGCGCCCGTGCGGCCGTGGCACGGCGCGCAGAAGATGTCGTAGCGCTCGCGCCCGCGCGCCATCACGGCGGCGTCCACCGGGAAGGGGAACACCGTCGCGTTCTCGCCGTCGATCTTGCCCGTGTACAGGAGTGCGTCGTCGTGGAGCTGGCCGCGGGCGACGGTATTCGGGACGAGCGGCCGCGCCGAACGGTCGTCGCCGAAGAACTCCGACCCGCGGAGCGGGATGTACTTCGGCTGATCGTGCATGTCCTGCCGGCAGCCCGCCGCGACGAGCGAGAGCACGCCGAGGAGGAGGAGCTCAGTGCGCAACGGTGGAGACCTCCCGTGGGTCGAGCGTTTCGAGGAAGCGCCGCGTGCCTTCGAGATCGAACTGGTCGTCCGACGCCTCGATGCAGAGAAAGAAGCCGTCGCGGCTGGCGTGCGAGAACCGCGGCACGTTGAACACCGGGTGGTAGGGCATCGGCAGGTTGTTCAACGCGAGCATGCCGAAGACGGTCGAGAGCGCGGCCCCGAGAATCGTGCACTCGAACGTGACCGGAATGAACGACGGCCAGCTGTGGAAGGGCTTCCCGCCGATCATCAGGGGATACGCAATGACCGACGTCCAGTACTGCAGAAGGTAGCCGGCGGTGCCGCCGCAGACGCCGCCGATGAAGACAATCAGCGGGAGGCGGGTGTGGTGCATGCCGAGCGGCTCGTGCAGCTCTTCGATGGGGAACGGTGAATAGGCGTCCATGCGCCGGTAGCCCGCGCGGCGCGCCGCCTGCGCGGCGGCGAC
>JBEQUD010000126.1:0-3421 GCA_040349235.1 Acidobacteriota bacterium | reverse complement strand
CGCCGTTCCGAGGGCTGCGGGTGCCGGCGCGGCTCAGCGTCATGGCCGGACTGTTTCTCTCGGTGCTGGCCGGCTACGGAATCCTGCGCGTCGTCAACCGGTGGCCACGCGCCGCGAGGCTGGCCACCACGGCAGCGCTGGTCGTCGTGATCATCGAAGCCCTCCCCCAGAACCCGATGGAACCCGTCTGGAAGGATCCGCCCGACATCTACGGGACGCTGGCCGGCGCCCCCCCGGCAATCCTGGCGGAGTTCCCGATGCCGGGCGACGTCGATTCGTCCTACCTGGACGCGACCTACATGTATTTCGCGACGTTCCACCGGCAGCGGCTCGTCAACGGCAACAGCGGGTTCTTTCCGCCGTCGTACAAAGAATTGCTCCGGCGCGTCTACGACTTTCCGTCGGACAAGGCTATGGACTACCTGCGGGGGCGGGGCGTGCAGTATGTGACGGTCCACGGCGCGCTGTACGGCGCGGACAACTACGGGCGGATGCTTTCGTGGATTGCCGCACGCCGCGACCTGGTGCTGGTCGCAGCGGCCCCATGGGCGGGCAGCGAATCCCGGCTCTATCGTGTGGCCAGGTAGCGTGTGACCAGGTAGCGCGTGACCCGGTAGCGGGTCATCCGATAGCCGGCGCCTGGTCCTTGATGACGGTCACGAGCGACCAGATCCTCGGCACGTTCACTTTCTCGATCGACACCGGCGTCAACGCCGCCTGCGCGAGAAACCCCGGCAGGTCGAGGTCCGACTTGAACCCGATGTGCACGGTGAGCGGCGAGATGGCCCGCTCGATCCAGGCCAGCAGCGGATTGGTGGTGCTGCGGAAATGATTCAGGATGATGACGCGGCCGCCCGGACGGCAGACGCGGTACATCTCGCGGGCGACCGCTACCGGATCCGGCACGACGCTGATGAGATACGGGGCGTACACCGTGTCGAAGGTGCCGTCCGCGAACTTCATATCGGCGGCATCCATCTCGAGAAGGCGGATATTGCTGAGCCCCTTTCGCTCGATCCGCTCGCGCGCCTTCTCTAGCATCGACCCCGTCAAGTCGATACCCGTAACCGCGCAGTCACGCGGGTACATGGAGGCGTTGATGCCGGTGCCCACCCCCACTTCGAGGACTCGTTCGCCGGGCTTGATGCTCATGCGCTGCAAGGCCTGCACGCGCCCGGGGTGCAGCGTTGGACCGTACGTCCAGTCGTACACCGAGGTGATGTTGTGATAGACCCGCGTGACAAAGTCGTTTTCGACCACCGACACCGACAGGGCCCGGGTGGCCGCGTCCGTTCCGAGGATCTCGTCGCGTTCGCTCGAGCGGTTTCGGTCAAGTAGAGCCATCAAGTCCTCTGCACCACGAAAAGGCGCGCAAACCATTCACGCTGCGGGCTTTCCGTTGATGTTGCCAAGTGACTATACATCACATCGGTCAATCAACGAAGCCCGTCGAGCACGGCGAGCGCGGCCTCGACGCTGTCCGCCGGCGTGGCGATCTGCAGGCCCTGGACGCGTCCCCGCAACGCTTCGGCGATGCTGCGGGCGATGGCCACGCCTTCTGCCGCCCCCTGTTCCGGGGTTTCCGCCCGCCGCATCCGGTCGAGGATGGTGTCCGGCACGCGCGTGCCGGGGACCTCGTTGGCCATGAATTCCGCATGGCGGGCGCTCGCCAGCGGTAACACCGCCGCAATCACGGGCAGGCCAGAGGGCTCGACGCGCGCCAGGAAGCGCTCGAACTGGTCCACGTCAAAAACTGGCCACGTCACGACGAACTCGGCGCCGGCCTCGACCTTGTAGGCGAATCGCCGCAGTTCCTCGTCCTCGTTGGGGGCGGTCGGGTTGACGGACACCCCCAGGTGGAAGCGCGTTGGGGCGCCAATTGCCTGGCCGCCCACGTCGTTCCCGTGGTTCAGGCGCGCCACGACGTTCGTCAGGCCGATCGAATCCACATCGAAGACCCCGGCTGCGTCGGGAAAGTCGCCGACACGGCCCGGGTCCCCGGTCACGAGCATCAGATTCCGGAGCCCCATGGCATGGGCGCCGAGCAGGTCCGACTGGATGGCCAGGAGGTTTCGGTCGCGGCACGCGTAGGAGAGTACGGTTTCGATACCGGCCTGCTGTTCGATGAGCACGGCCAGCGAGAGGCTGCTCAGGCGGGCGCTCGTGCGATGGCCGTCGGGGATGCTCACGGCGTCCACGCCGTGGGCCTTCAGCAGACGCGCCCGCGCAATGGCATCGTCGGCGACGAACCCGCGCGGCGGCACGAGTTCGACGGCGACCACGAAACGCCCCTCGCTCAACGCCCGCGCAAACCGCGACTTCTCCGCACGCGGTACCGGCGGCTCGTCACCCCGCGCCGACGGGGGCGCCAGCCGCGGCCGGGCGGCGGCCGCCGGGTGGTCCGTCACGCCAGGCCGCGGCAGGCTCCGGACGGCGGCCTTGATCTGGCGAATGTGCTCGGGCGTCGTGCCGCAACAGCCGCCCACGATCCGGACGTTGTGCAGGATGAACCGCCGCGCGTACGACGCCATGTACTCGGGCGAGCAGAGATAGATGTTGCGCCCCTCGACGTCCCGGGGCCGACCGGCGTTGGGCTGGGCCGACAACCGCAGCTTGGTCACCGCCGCCATCCGCTCGATCGTCTCGAGCATGGGCGCCGGGCCGACCGCGCAGTTGACGCCGAGCACGGTCGCGCCGCGGCGTTCGAGTTCGGGGGCAAAACGCTCCGGCGGCGTGCCATCGAGGGTATTGCCGTCCTCCTCGGTCGTCATCTGCGCGACGATCGGCAACGGGCTGACGCTGCGCACCGCGGCGATCGCCGCGCCGATCTCGTTCAGGTCGCGGAACGTCTCGAGGATGAACAGGTCCACGCCGCCGGCCGCGAGCGCGAGCGCCTGCTCGCGGAAGTAGCCTTCCGCCTCTTCGCGGCCGATCTTGCCCCAGGGCTCGATGCGAATACCGAGCGGGCCGATCGCACCCGCCACGTAGGCGCGACCACCGGCCGCTCGACGCGCGAGTTCGGCGCCGACGCGGTTGATGTCCCCCAGTTGGTCCGCCAAGCCGAAGCGCCGCAGCTTGATGCGGTTGGCGCCGAAGGTATTGGTCTCGATGACGTCGGCGCCCGCCTCGACGTACTCGCGATGCACCTCGAGCACCCGATCAGGGTCGGACAGGTTCAGCGCGTCGAAGCAGCGGTTGACGAAGACACCCTTGGCGTACAGTATCGTGCCCATCGCGCCGTCGCAGACGAGCACGCGTTCACGGAGAGCGGTGAGGAAAGGTGTCAGAAATCTACTTGGCGAGACCTGGCGCGACCGCGCCGGATGGGGGCGACACCAGCAGGTCCGTCTTGTCCCAGATGAAGTCGTCCTTGCTGTAGACGGCGAGCTCGTAGTCCTTGCCCATGAAGATGGCCGAGACC
>JBEQUD010000288.1:0-6036 GCA_040349235.1 Acidobacteriota bacterium | reverse complement strand
CGATATGGCCCAGGCCCGCCGCTGGGGCCACATCCGGGACGAACAACAGGCGCGCGCGAGGCAACGGCATGGTCATGACAGATCGAGAACGAGTTCCTCGGCCAGGTGGCCGTCCACCTGCACGCTGGCGACGTGCCTGAATCCCGCCTTCATGAACATGCGCAAGGACGCGACGTTGTCGGGCTTGATGTGGGCCACGATGCGGCCGACGCCTGTCCCGACCCGGACGAGCGGACACGCGAGGCCCAGGGCGGCGCCGCCGATGCCTCGACCGCGTACGTGCGGCGACAGGCTGATATGCACGACCGCGGAGCCGCCGCACGCCTCAAACCGCAGCTGCCCCACAGGCTGGGCATCCTCGAGCACGATCAGGTACTGGCAGTGGGCGTCGTCCAGCTTTCGTCGAAACCATCGCTGGTGGTCCTCCCAGGGAATGAAGCGTGGATGAAACGACGACGCCCGCACGAGCGCGTCATTGGCCCAGGCCCACACCATCGCACAGTCGTCCGGCGCGGCCGGTCGAAGGGCGATCACCTACTCAACATCCGTGGCGCGCAGCACCGACGCGGCCTTCACGGCGCGGACGACCCGACGGCCGATGAGCGTCGTCAACTGATCGGGCTCGAAGCCGGCCTCGTGCTGACCGCACCGGAGGACGACGAGATCATCGGCCGACAAGGTGTGGCCCGCGACAATATCGACGCGGGCGAAAATCGAGCGACGGGCAAAGGCCCGCAATTCCTGTTCGACCGCGCCCACTTCTTTCTGGGGCCGGCCCATGGCCGATTCGACCGCGCGAATCGTGCGCACCATCTCACTGAGCTCGTCGGGTTCGAGCGCGAATCGGTGATCGGGCCCGGGCATGTCGTTGCTGAGGGTGAAGTGCTTCTCGACCACCGCGGCGCCGCAGGCCAGCGCGGCAAGGGGGCCGACGATGGGGTTTCTGGAGTGATCCGACAGGCCCACCGGGACATCAAACGCTGTCCGCAGCGTCTCGATGGCGCGCGTATGCAGCGTGTCGATAGGCGCCGGGTAGGCGGCGGTGCACTGCATCAGGACGAGGCCGGGGTTCCCCGTTTCCGTGAACGCGGCGACGGCCGTCGTGACCTCCGTCATGGTCGCCGTCCCCGTGGACATGACGACCGGCTTCTGCTTACGCGCGATGTGACGGACGAGCGGCAGGTGCGTCATCTCGTACGAGGCGATCTTGTGCGCCGCAACGTAGGGGTCCAGCCGATCCGCCGACTCCTCGTCGAAGACGGAGGCGAGAAACTCGATCCGGCGCTCGGCGCAACGAGACGCCAGCGCGGGCAACCACTCGTCGGGCATCTCCATGCGGGCGATGATGTCGTAGATGGGCTCGGGGTCGTTCAGATAGCTGCTGACACCAGCGGTCCGAGGGTAGAGGCGCTCCGCACGAAACATCTGGAACTTCACGGCATCGGCGCCGGCGTCGCCCGCGGCATCGATGAGATCGAGCGCCAGCGCCAGCTTGCCGTTGTGGTTGCTCCCGGCCTCGGCGATGACATAACAACGCTCCCCCGCGCCGACATGGCGCGCTCCGATCCGCACGCGTGTCATCCGCCCGCGAGCCTCGACATGACCTTCGTGACCGCGTCGATCACGTCCTGGACGTCCCCATCCGTCATGGCGTGGAACATCGGCAGGCTCAGTAGCTCGCTCGATGCCCCTTCCGCGATCGGATGCGAGCCCGGCGCCGTGCCGAACCGCTGGCGGTAGTACGAGTGCAGGTGGACCGGTGCGTAGTGCACGTTCACGCCGAGGCCTTCCGCGCGCAGCGCGTGGAACACCTCGTCACGGGACGTCCGGGCCGCGGACACGCGGACCGGATAGAGATGCCACGCCGAGGCGACACTCGGTCGCTCGGTCGGCAGCGCGAGCCCCGGCAGACCGGCAAGCGCCTGATGGTAGCGGCGCGCAATGTCACGCCGTCTGGCCACGTTGGCCGCAACCCGCGGTAACTGCGAGAGGCCCAGCGCGCATGCGATGTCGGAGAGCCGGTAGTTGTAACCGAGCGCGGTCATGTCGTACCGCCACGCGCCCCGCTCGGCGCGCGCGCGGGCGTCGGAGTCGATACCGTGGTTGCGAAATGTCCGGAGGCGCCGCGCGTGCGCGGGATTGTCGGTCGTGACCATGCCGCCTTCACCCGTCGTCAGGTGCTTGACCGGATGGAAGCTGAACGTCGTCAGATGGCCCCGTCCACCGACCGGCCGTTCCCCAGCACTGGCACCGAGCGCGTGCGCCGCATCCTCGATGAGCGTCAGCCCTCGGGCGTCGGCCAGGGCGGCAAGGGCGTCGAAGTCCGCCGGATGCCCCGCGTAGTCCACCGCGATGATGGCGCGTGTGCGGTCGGTCACGTGTCGTGCCGCCTCGCCCGGGTCGAGGTTCAACGAGTCCGGGCTGACGTCGGCGAAGACGGGCGTCGCTCCCTGATACAGCACGCAGTTCGCGGTTGCGCAGAACGTCAACGGTGTCGTGACGGCTTCGTCGCCGGCGCCTAGCCCGGCCGCGAACACGGCGCCGTGGAGGGCAGCGGTGCCCGAACTGAACGACACGGCCCATTTCGCGCCGACCACCGCGGCGAACGCCTCTTCGAACTCGGGGACCTTCGGGCCGGTCGTGATCCAGTCCGAACGCAGCACGCCGACGACCGCCGCAATGTCCTCTTCCGTCAGCGCCTGCCGGCCGTACGGCAGGGTCTGCCGCCGCACGGGCTCCCCTCCGTCCCTGGCCAGTCGGCCCCACGGCTGTAGGCGCTCGTTCATACGAGCAACTGCTGCAGATCGTCGATCGTCAGCCAGCGGGTATTGGTGTCGCTGGCGAAGCGAAACCCTTCCGGCAGCGGACGCCCATCCGACCAGTTCGCCAGGCGCCACCACGGGTGGAGCGGCTTGATGATGTAGAAGTCGTCGTACTCGACCGCGTGACGCGCCTCGTCCTCGGATACGAGCACCTCGTGGACCTTCTCGCCGGGGCGGATGCCGACCATGGCGACCCGACACCCCGGCGCAATTGCCGTGACCAGGTCCATCACGCGCATGCTGGGAATCTTCGGGACGAACACCTCGCCGCCCTGCATGATGTCCAGGCTGCGGATGACGAACTCCACGCCCTGCTCGAGCGTGATCCAGAACCGCGTCATGCGGTCGTCGGTCACGGTCACGGTGCCGCTCGCGCGCTGCTCGAGGAACAGCGGGATCACGCTGCCGCGGCTGCCGACGACGTTGCCGTAGCGGGCGCAGCTGAAGCGCGTGCGGCCCTCGAGCGCGTACGAATTCCCCTGCACGAACAGCTTCTCGCTGCACAGCTTGGTGGCCCCGTAGAGATTGACCGGACCGACCGCCTTGTCCGTGCTGATTGCCAGCACCTTCGGCACGCCGGCATCGATAGCCGCCTCGATGATGTTCGCGGTGCCGAGGACGTTCGTCTTGACGGCCTCGAGGGGGTTGTATTCGCAGGCCGGGACCTGCTTCATCGCGGCGGCGTGCACCACGACGTCCACGCCTCGCATCGCGCGCCGCAGCCGATCGAGGTCTCGCACGTCGCCGATGAAATACCGGACGTTCTTCGCGGCGAACCGCCGGTGCATCTCGGACTGTTTGAGTTCGTCGCGGCTGAAGATGATCAGCTTGCGTGGGTTGTACCGCTCCAGGACGATTTCGGCGAACTTGTGGCCGAAGGAGCCGGTGCCGCCGGTCACGAGGACAACTTTATCGGTCAAATTCATCGGTATGCTCGAGACGGCGTTTCGACGCCGTCATGATGATCGGTCTTCAGCGGCAGCAGCGGCGACGCGGCGGGAACCGGCCACGAGCGCGAGCGCGGCCACCACCGTCGCCACCAAGATGAACAGCGAAGGCCACGCCTGGTCGCCGAATGGAGCCGCCGCCGCGGCGAGGAGGGCGCCAAGGAGCCAGACCCAGCCAGCGATGTGCGCGCGCTGCCAACTGTCGAGCCCCCGGAACCCGTCTACGCGCGACACGATGGACGCATGACGCCACGCGTCCACGAGCGCGCTCCGAGCCGCGCGCAGGGCGGCCGCCAGGCGGCTATCGACGACGACGCGCGCCGCTGCTGCGACGGCCATCGGGTTGAGACAAACGCCGCTGCCGGCGTCGGTGTCGCCGAAGGTGGGCCGTACCAGCGCCCGAATGCCGGTGCACAGATAGCTGCCGTGTGTCAGGCGGGCCAGGGCCTGAGCGGTGCGGCTCGACGCCCAGGCGCGCCGCCCGAACGCCACGAACGCTGCGAGCAGCACCGGCGGCACGAACAGCGAAGGTTGGGCGTCGGACGCTCGTGGCGCGGCCACGGCGAGAAGTACGCCCGCACGGGTCAGCAGCGACACGGCACCGATGGCGCTCAGGCACACCACGAAGGGCACGACGCCGTCGCGGTGTCGCACCATCGTCCCGATGTTGCCCTCGTTCGGGGCGATTGCCGCGGCGCCGGCCGCGCACATCCCGACGAACAGGCACGTCGTGAAGACGTCCCTCCGGCACCCCGCGACGACCCCGACCGCGGCGAGCACGACGAGGACGTACCAGATCATCTGCTGCGGGATGAACAAGACCTCTGACAACGAGGTCACCTGCCAGGGCAGGGGCACGAGCACGAAGGCGACGAAGGCCCGCCCGACGAACCGCTGGGCCTCGGGCCACGTCATCGAGCCGAGCGGGTCGCCCGAGTAGAAGCGCTGGTCGAGCAGCTTGTATCCGTGGCCCTCGGTGTGCACGTTGCCGATGTGCAGGTTCGCGGAGGTGCGCACCTGGGCCAAGAGACGCGCCTGGATCGGCGGACGCTCTGCGAGGCGCATCGCGACGAGCGGCACGACCAAGGCCGTCACGAGCAGGAGATACGGGCGCCGGACGAGGAACGCGCCAACCATGGCAAACGCGAGGGCGGCCACGACGATGACCATCGTCCCGTGGCGGATCGTGTTGAGCACAAGGACGGCGGCGAACAGCAGGACGGCGCCAGCGGCGCGTCGGGCACGGCCGGTGCCGCGCGTGGCCTGCAGCAACCCGACCAACGCGGCGACGAGAAGGATGAAGTACAGCGACTCCTTGAGCGCGGACACAGACCACATGAAGAGCGTCGGCAGGAACAGGGTGAGGGCGAGGGATGCCGCGCCGGCTATCGGCCCATAGGCCGACCGCACCATGCGAGCGAGCATCACGGCGCCGCCGGTAAAGCACCCGACGTTGAACAGGTGGACGGCATACGGGCCCGGCCCGAGGAGGTACTGGAGGTAGGCAAGGACGTAGATGTAGCTCGTCCACCCGTAAGCCTCGAACGCGCGGTTGAAATCCACAGGGTCCAGCGGGACGCCCAGCCAGACGTTGCGGATCCAGATGGAGCGCTGCTTCATGTACCACCCGTCGCCGTCGAACGGAAAGCTGACCAGATGGTGGGGATTGGACGAGAGGAACAACACGCCGACGAGCCCTACCCGCAGCGCGATCGCCGCCACGAGCACCCCGAACACGACCCGTCGCTCGACGCCGGCGAGCCCACGGCACCCGAGCACCACGACGAGAACGAGCGCCGGGGCCAGCGCCACCGTGACCGGCGAGAGCGTCATCGCGACGGCGAGCGCGAGACCGCCCAGCCCAATCGCCCACGCCGGCACGAGCGGCCTCATCCGCGCGCCCACGACAGCCCCGATCGGGTCTGCGTCCGGCGGGAGAGATCCCCGGCGACCACGGCCGCGAGCCCGCGTGCGGAGACCTCGCCTGAGACCGGCGCCGCGTGTTCGCCGTTCCTCATCGTTCGGTCATTGCCCGCTGTCCGGCGACGCACGGTAACCGGCCGACAGCGCGTGCCGCGCACGGATGACGGCGGGACGGATCCACTCGAGGAACATCGCACCGGTCGGCGAGAGCAACATCCGCGTCACCCACGCCTGGATCCGCAGCGACGGCGTCACCGCCATGGCGCCGGCCACCTCCAGGTATTCCCGCGCGCCGGCCATGTTGCCGCACGAGGCCCGGGACATCGCTTCGCGCAGCCCGCGCC
>JBEQUD010000277.1:0-13550 GCA_040349235.1 Acidobacteriota bacterium | reverse complement strand
ACCACCGCCTCGCACGCGAGATGGGTGCCGACGTACTCGCGCACCTTCTGGACGTAGGGATTGCTGTCGGCCGTCGCCAGGTCGCTGTCCTTGACGTTACACGCGAAGATGGTCGGCTTGTCCGTCAGGAGGAAGAACGGCCGCGACAGCGCCTGCTCCTCGGGCGTGAGCGCGACGGTCAGCGCGGGCTTGCCGTCGTTGAGCGCCGCTTCGATCTTGGCCAGCACGGCCTCTTCGGCGGCCGCCGCCTTGTCGCCGCGCTTGATGTCCTTGGCGAGACGTTCGCGCCGCTTGGACACCGCATCCAGGTCCGACAGGACGAGTTCGGTGTTGATCACCTCGATGTCGCGAACCGGGTCCACCGACCCCGACACATGGTGCACGTCCTCGTCGTCGAAGCAGCGCACGACCTGGACGATGGCATCCACCTCGCGGATGTGCGTGAGGAACTTGTTGCCGAGCCCCTCCCCCTGGCTTGCGCCCTTCACGAGGCCCGCGATGTCCACGAACTCGATCGCGGCCGGAATCACCACGGTGGTCTTCGCGATGGCGCGCAGCACGTCGAGCCGCGCATCCGGCACCGTGACGATGCCGACATTCGGATCGATCGTGCAGAAGGGATAGTTGGCCGCCTCGGCTTTACGTGTCCGCGTGACGGCGTTGAACAAGGTGGACTTGCCCACGTTGGGCAGCCCGACGATTCCAGCTCTGAGCATGATGGGATGAACCGCTGCGAGGCCTGTCGGACGGTGACACGAACAGGATAACGCGAAACCAGCGTACCCATGACGCATCATCCAGGCCGTGGGCTACCGCGGCGCGCGGCCCCGACCCGAACGAATGGCAGCAACCAGCCGCCCGGCCCCCGCGCCATCCCGCCGGTACGAGCACAAGGCCGCGGGATGGCTTGCCGTGCACAAGTCCGCAAGGTAAATGCGGGCTGACGGCACGCCAGCCGCGAGCAGTTGGTCGCGGGCCGCCGCGGCACCATCGAAGTACCAGTGACCGGCGCGCGGAGCCCCTGGCAGGTCCGCCATGGGCGGGTTCTGCGGCGAGGGCCGCGGTGCCCGGAAGAACCACGCGTCCACGGCGCCGCTCGGAAACGCCGCGTCTTCGAAACGCTGACGCACGTCGGTGCCCACCTCGTAGCAGCACGCACCGATCGCGGGGCCGACGGCAACCAGGAGGTTCTCGGGGCGACTGCCGAATTCTCGGCCGAGTGCCTCGACGGCCGCACCAGGCACACGCACGGCCAGTCCGCGCCACCCGGCGTGCGCGGCAGCGACCGCGCCGGTTTGGACATCGGCCACGAGGAGCGGGACGCAATCGGCCGTCTGGATAGCAAGCGCCGACGCCGGATCGTCGGAGACGAGGATGTCGGCCGGCGGGTCGTCGCTCCTGCTGTCGCCCGCGTGCCGCACCACGACATCCGCCCCGTGGACCTGTCGGACGTGAACCAGATGGTCCGGACCAACCGCCACGGCATCGGCAATCTCGGCCCAGCCCGCGGTGTCGTCACCCGCGCCGAGGCGCCACGCCCGCGTCGTAAAGAGGTGGGTGACCGCGGCCTCGAGCGCCCGGCATACCAGCGCGCCCCGCCCGCCGACACGCACCCACCGGAAGCTGTCGCTCGGCGGAGGAAAATCCGTCTCACGCATCACTGACTGGCGCAACCGCTGTTGGCACGTTCGGAGGGGTGGCGCCCGCCCGCAGCTGGAGCGGCACGCAGGTGGGCTGCCAAACCGCCTGCCTGCAATGGAATGCAGCGCCGCGGGCCGACGCCCGTATCCGGCATCCTGCTTGAAAAGGAACGGGGCGAGGAGCACACCACGTGACGATCAAGATTACGCCGAACGACAAGGGGAATCCGCCCGGCAAACTGGCCGACGCCGAGCTGCACTTCACGGAAGGGCCGCTCGAAGGCCTCAAGCTGATCGGATTCAGCGTCTGGGAACGACGGGGGGGCGGCGGCGGGCGGAACGTCACGTTCCCGGCGCGCCAATACAGTGTGAACGGCGAGCGCCGCAGCTTCGCGCTGCTGCGGGCCATCGAGGACGGAGCCTCGCCCAACAAGCTGCGCGAGCTGGTGCTCGAAGCCTTTCACGAATACGAAGAGCGTGCCGCGCTCGCGAGCTAGGGCGCGGCTCACTGGATGACGGGCAGCAGGCGTGCGTTCTCCTGCGCGCGCTTGGGCGGCAGGGTCCACTCCTCGCGCAGTCCCTTGTCGAATTCGGCATGGAAGAAGGACGCCTTCATCCCGCCGTCGATGATGTCCCAGGGGAGCATCGCGTCGTGGCTGCGGTCGCGAAACAGGAAGAAGTCGGCGTCAACGCCCGTATCGGCCACCGCGGCGCGCCAGTTCTGTCCGTTCTCTTCGGCCGCCTCGATGACGGGCGCCACGCGTCGGTCACCGAGCGACAGCAGGGCCTGGTAGTACGAGTGGCGCTCCGACTTGATGTTGAAGTAGACGTTGTCGATATCCGCGACGAGGCTTCGCAGGCGCTTGATCTTCCGGTCGATGGTCTGCGCGTCGCTCATCGGCAGCCATTGGTAGGCGGTGCCGGGCTTCGGGATGAGCGGGTTCACGCTGGCGATGACCCGACCGAGCTGTCCGCGCGCGCGAGCATGCTTGAGCATCCGGTCGCGGATCTCCAGCGTCAGGTCGCGGATGGCGACGAGGTCGTCGTCCGTCTCGGTGGGCAGGCAAATCATGTAGTAGAGCTTCAGGTTCTCGATGCCGCTCGCAAAGATCAGCTCCGCGCTGTTCAGGATCTCGTCGTTGGTCACCGTCTTGTTGATGACTCGCCGCAGCCGATCGGAACCGGTCTCCGGGGCGATGGTAATGGTGCGCTCGCCGCTCTGTCTGAGAGCGCGGACGATGGGCTCGGTCAGGTCGTCGAGTCGCAGGGACGCCGGGCTGATGCCGTACCCCATCTCGTTGAGCCGCGCGAGAATACGCTCGATGTCGGGATGGTCGCAGAGCGCGATGGACACGAGGCCCGCACGGCTGGCGTGGGCCCGCGCCTCCTGGGCCAGCTGAAGAATGCGCTCGGTCGGAAATGCCCGGACTGGCAGGTAGTTGTAACCGGCCCAGCAGAAGCGGCACAGGTTGGCGCAGCCGCGCACGACCTCGACGAGGAAACGCGAGCCGAATTCAGTGTCGGGCGTGAAGATGCTGGTCACGGGCGGGTCAACGGCTTCGGTCGTCCGGAGCGCTGCCTTCCTGACCGGCAAGGGTGCGTCGCCCGAGGCGCGATACGCTGCGATCGAACCATCGGGGCCGTACTCGGGCTCGTAGAACGCCGGGACGTAATAGCCACGTTCGAGGGACAGGTGGCGCAGGAGGTCCTGGCGGTCGCTGGCGGCCGCGAACGCCCGCCTGAGGGACGGCACCAGAAGCTCGCCTTCGCCAGCGGCCACGGCGTCCACAAACGGCGCAAGCGGCTCTGGGTTGACGAACGTCACTGCCCCGCCGAGGACGACGAGCGGGTGGCGCGCCGTGCGCTCGCTGGCACGACGGGGAATCCCCGCCAGACGCAACAGCGTCAGGACGTTGACGTAGTCCCATTCGAAGGAAACCGAGAACGCGACGACATCGAAGTCCGCGACAGGCGACTGCGACTCGAGCGTGACGAGCGGGGCCCGCGCCACGAGCAACTCGGCCAGTTCCTGCTTGGGCGGGAGAAAGAACCGCTCGCAGACGACGTCCGGTTCGGCGTTGAACAGGCGATAGACGGTCTGGAAACCCAGATTCGACATCCCGACCCAGTAGGTGTTCGGGAAGGCGAGGGCCACACGCAGGCGCGCACCGTGGGGCTTGGTGACGTAGCCCACCTCTTTCGCAAGCGTTTGCCGGGCGCGTTCGCGCTGTGTCCAGGAATTCATGGGACGCCGCCGTGGATCCGATCCACTCTACCATCCCGGGACGCCACTTCTCGGCAGCGACACCTCGGCAGCGATACCGTCGCGCCGCGCTAACCCTCCTGGCGCCTCAAAAAGGCCGGCACGTCCAGTTCCGACGCAGCCTCTCCCTCCATCCCTGTCGCCCCCAGCTCCGCCGTAGACCCTCCGCCACCCACCGTTCCGGTCGCCTGCAGTGGCAGGTCGAACCCCGCACGCCTCACAATGGTGGCGCGGGACGCGGCACCTGCACCCGGCGCCACGGGCGAGCCGTTCGCCCGAAGCCGGACCGCCTCGTACTCGTGCAGGTCCACGGGGGTGGTGGACGCCGCACCTGGCACACCCACCGTACCGGTGCGGTCGGCGGGCTGGGCGTCGAACCCCGTCGCGATGACGGTAATCTTGACCTTGCCGTTGAGCGTGGGGTCAACCACCGCGCCGAAGATGATGTTCGCGTCCTCATGCGCCGCCTCCTGGACAATGGAGGAGGCTTCGCAGACTTCGACGAGGGACAGGTCGTGGCCGCCGGTGACGTTGATGATGACGCCGCGGCATCCGTTGACGGACGCGCCCTCGAGCAGCGGGCTCGAGATGGCGCGGCGGGCCGCCTCCATCGCGCGGTCTGGCCCTTCGGCGACGCCCGTGCCCATCATGGCCAGCCCCATCCCCGCCATGATCGTCTTCACGTCCGCGAAGTCCAGGTTGATGAGGCCCGGCACCAGAATCAGGTCCGAGATGCCCTGGATGGCCTGCCGCAGGACGTCGTCAGCCGTCGCGAACGCGTCCGTCAGCGACGTCGTGCGGTCGATGATGGACAGGAGGCGCTCGTTCGGAATCGTGATGATCGTATCGACGCAGTCGCGCAGCGCCTCGAGGCCCCGCTCGGCCTGCAGCTGGCGCTTCTTACCCTCGAACTTGAACGGCTTGGTCACCACCGCGATCGTGAGCGCCCCCAGCTCGCTCGCCAGGCTCGCGATGACCGGCGCCGCGCCGGTACCGGTGCCGCCGCCAAGGCCGGTGGTCACAAAGATCATGTCCGCGCCGTCCAGGGCCTGGATGATGCCTTCGGTATCCTCGAGGGCCGCCTGCCGCCCGACGTTGGGGTCCGCGCCGGCGCCGAGCCCCTTCGTCAGCTTCTGGCCGATCTGGAGTTTCACGACCGCCGCGTTCGTCTGCAGGGCCTGCAGGTCGGTGTTGGCGACCATGAACTCGACGCCCTCGAACCCGGCGCGCACCATGCGGTTGACGGCGTTGCTGCCGCCCCCGCCGACGCCGATCACCTTAATCTTCGCCCCGGCGCTCGTTTGTTCGTCGAGACGCAGCCGGAGCCGGCTGCTGTCGTGTTCGGTCCGGTTACGGTCGGGGCCCATGTAGTCAGCCATTCAACACTCCTTGATCAAAAGAATTCCTTGAACAACCCGCGCAGATGGCCCGCGGCGCGCACCAACACCCCGGCGGGCAGAGGTGCGCGACCGGATTCGCCAACGGCGTTGCGGTAGCCGTACAGGGCCAGCCCGACGGCCGTCCCGAAGGTCGGGCTGTTGACGTGGTCGGCCAGCCCGCCGATGCTCGTCGGACAGCCGCGGCGAATCGGCAGGTCGAAGATCTGCTCGGCGATCTCCGGCATGCCGTCGAGAATCGAGCCGCCGCCGGTCAGGACGATGCCCGAGTTCAGGCTCTTCTCGTAGCCCGCGCGGCGGATCTCGTCCCACACGAGGTGGAAGATCTCCTCGGCGCGCGGCTGGAGGATTTCAGACAGGATGCGGCGCGCCATCACGCGCGGCTTGCGCCCGCCCACGCTGGCGACCTCCATGGTCTCGTCCTCCTCGACCATGCCCGACAGCGCACACCCGCACTTGCGCTTGATCTTCTCCGCGTCCGGGACCGGCGTCCGCAGGCCCACCGCAATATCGTTGGTGAAGTGATCGCCGCCGACGCCGATGACCCCGGTGTGCCACAGGCTGCCGCGCTCGTAAATGGCGATGTCGGTCGTGCCGCCGCCGATGTCCACGAGCGCCACGCCGAGCTGCTTCTCGTCCTCGGTCAGCACGGCGTCGCTCGCCGCCAGCTGCTCGACGACGGTCTCCTTGACCGTCACGCCCGCGCGATTCACGCACGCCACGATGTTCTGGGTGGCGGTCTGGCTTCCGGTGACGATGTGGACGTTCACCTCGAGGCGCGAGCCCATCATTCCGACGGGCGCGCTGATGCCGTCCTGCTCGTCCACCACGAAGTCCTGCGGCAGCACGTGGAGGATCTCGCGGCCGGTCGGCAGCGACACGGCCTTCGCGGCGTCGATCGCTCGACGCACGTCCTCGCGCGTGATCTCCCGATTCTTGCCGGCGACCGCGATCACGCCGCGGCTGTTGAATCCCTTGATGTGAGGACCCGACAGCCCCAGGTGAACGGTGTCGATCTCCACGCCGGCCATCAGTTCCGCCTCCTCGATGGCCTTCTTGATGGAGTCAACGGCCGCTTCGAGGTTGACGACGACGCCGCGCCGGATGCCGCGCGACTCGGCGACGCCCAGACCCACGATGTCGAACCCGTTCCCGTCGAGCACCTCGCCGACAACGGCCGCGATCTTCGACGTCCCGACGTCGAGGCCGACCAGATACCGCTCTTTACGTGCCACGCTGCCTCCGCATTACCGATGCTTCCTGCCGGCGTTCGGCCTGGCTGCCGCCGGCTCCGCCGTTCGCGCCCCTGGCTTTTCCGCTTTCGCCACGGGCCGGACGAACATCCGGTTGTCGAACCGGGCGTCTACGCGGTCGATGTCGGGAACGGTCGCGCGAAGACCGGCCGCCAGCTCGAGATAGTTCTGCAGCCGCTCGACGAACTGGTCCTCGCCGAGGGCGACCACCGCGGGGTCGTTCGCCAGCAGCACGGTGGCGTTGTGCGGATCGCGAACGTCCACCTGGGACAACTGTCGGGCGATCTCGGGGCGGGCGCGAAGGGCCCCGATGACGCGGGCCGCCAGCTCGGCGCGCGCCTGGTCGGCGACCGCGCTCTCGGGCGTCCCCGACAGCGTGAGGCCGTCGATGACCGGCAGATCGAAGTCGGCGTACTGCGGACCGTATTCGTCGATCATCGTACCGCGCTCATCGACCAGATACATGGCGTCGTTGACCCGCGCCACACCGACGGGCTGACGCTCGGTGACGACAACCTCGACGGTGGACGGCAGCGACCGCCGCAGGGCGGCGTCGCGCACCCAGGACGACTTCAGCAGTTCCTGGCGCCAGTGCTCCAGGTCGGCGGCGATGAGACTCTCGCCGCGCAACCCGCCCACGACAGCCAGCACCTGTCCCCTCGACATGCGCTCGTTGCCCTTGACGACGATGCGATCGACGGCCAGCACGCGGGCATGGACGATCGCCGCCGACACGCGGTGGACGCCGTATGCCGCGGCGAGCGCGGCGACCGCGGACACGCTCGCGACCCTGGCCGCGCCGGCCCACTTGACTCCCTTGCGTGACGGCTTCACGTGGGCCCGACGGAAGCGCCGGTCGGCCGGCGCGGCAACCGTGCTCACGCCGCCCCCTGCAACCCGGCCACGACCCTGTCCGGGATCGAGCCGATCGAGCCCGCGCCGAGCAGCAGCACCAGGTCGCCGCGCTTGGCCGCGGCGACGACCGCAGGCACGACCGCGTCGAGTTGGGCCACGATGTCCACGCGGACGCCTGTCCGGCGGCGAATCGTCTCGGCCAACACCTCGACCGTGACGCCCGCGATAGGCTCCTCGCCGGCGGCGTAGATGTCCGTGAGGATGATGTGGTCCACGCCGCGGAATGCGGCACCGAACTCCTCCATGAGCAGCGCCGTCCTGGTGAAGCGGTGCGGCTGGAAAGCGACGACGATGCGGCGGTGGAGCGCCCGCGCGGCAGCGAGCACGGCGGCGATCTCCGTGGGGTGATGGCCGTAGTCGTCCACGACGAGCACCCCGTTCACGTCGCCACGCACGTCGAACCGCCGTTCGGCCCCTCGGAATTCCCGCAGACCTCCCGCTACCTGCTCGAACGAGAGCCCGAGTTCCAGGCCAACCGCCACCGCGGCCAGCGCGTTCTGCAGGTTGTGGCGGCCGGGGACGCCGAGCACGAGCGTGCCGAGGGTCGTGGCGCTGTCGGGCGAATCAACGCCGGGGGCAGCGCGCCGCCTGACGGTCGCCGTCATGCCCAGGCCCGCGGCAGAGAAATCCACAGCCGTCAGGTCGGCGCCGGCGGCGAGGCCATAGGTGGTCACCCGGCGCGTCATCTTGGGCACCATCGCGGCCAGGGGGGGATCGTCCGCGCACACGACGACGGCGCCGTAGAAGGGCACTTTGTTCGCGAAGTCCGCGAACGCGCCCTGAAGGTCCTCGAAGCTGCCGTAGTTCTCGAGGTGCTCGCGGTCGATGTTCGTGATCACCGCAATCGTGGGGAACAGCTTCAGGAACGAGCGGTCGCTCTCGTCAGCTTCGGCGACCATCCACTCGCCGCGGCCAAGGCGCGCGTTGCTGCCGAACGCACGGAGCCGTCCGCCGATGACGGCCGTCGGGTCGAAACCCGCCCGCTCCAGCACGAATGCGATCATCGACGAGGTCGTCGTCTTCCCGTGCGATCCGGCCACGGCGATGGCGTACCTGAGGCGCATCAACTCGGCCAGCATTTCCGCGCGGGGAATGGTGGGGATCCGGCGCCGCACGGCTTCGCGCACCTCCGCATTGGCCGGACGTACCGCGGCCGACGTCACGACGACGTCCGCCGCCCCCACGTTCGCGGCGTCGTGGCCGTAGGCCACGCGAATCCCCAGCGAGGACAGCCGCTCGGTCACGGCCGATCGCTTCTCGTCGGATCCGCTCACCATGTAGCCGAGATTGGCGAGCAGTTCGGCGATGCCGCTCATGCCGATGCCGCCAATCCCCACGAAGTGGACGTGACGTGTGCGCCCTAGCATGTCATCGCCCCGTGAGCGCCAGCGCGCGATCGACGATGAGGCGCGCCGAGTCCGGACGCGCGAGGCCGCAGGCGGCAGTGGCGATTCGCTCGCGGCCGGGTTGGTCGGCTGCCAGGGCCAGGATCCGGGCCGCCAGCGTCGCACCGGTCAGGTCCACCTGGAGGAGCAGGCTCGCCGCCCCGCGCGCTACGAGCGCTTCGGCGTTCTTCCGCTGGTGGTCGTCGGTGGCGGTCGGCAGCGGAATGAGAATGGCCGCCTTCCCCGCCGCGGCGATCTCCGCGAGCGTCGTCGCGCCCGCGCGGCAGACCACCACGTCGGCCTCCGACAGTTGCCGGCCCATGTCGTAGAAGAAGGGCTGGACGTCAGCCGACAACCCGGCGGCACGATAGGCGGCCCGCACGAGCTCGAGATCCCGTTCGCCGGTCTGGTGGGTCAGCGCCAACTGAGGACCGGCCGACGCGAGGTGCGCCGCGGCGTCAGCCATCGCGACGTTGATGGCGTGCGCGCCCTGCGACCCGCCAAAGACGAGGATTCTCGTCCGCTGCCCGGCCGGCGCGGCCTGGCGCGCGGCGAAGAACTCGGCGCGGACGGGATTGCCGCTCACGAACGCCTTCGGGCCGAAGAACGCCCGCGTGGACTCGAACGTGACGGCGGCGGCGCGGACGTGGCGCGCCAGCAGGCGGTTGGTCAGGCCCGGGACCGCGTTCTGCTCGAGCAACATGGTCGGAATGCCGCGCAGGGCGGCCGTCAGCACGACGGGGCCAGAGCTGTAGCCGCCCACGCCGATGACGAGGTCCGGCCGACGGACGCTCACAAGACGCCACGCGTCCAGTAGCCCGAGCGGCAGCCGCGCGGCGCCCCGCATCCGGTCGCCCAGGGACTTGCCCTTGAGCCCGCTGCTGCGAATTACATCCAGCACAAAGCCCTCGTGTGGGACGACGCGCGCTTCAATGCCGTGCACCGTGCCGGCGAACGAAATCGTCGCCTGCGGATGACGCGACAAGAGTTCGCGGGCGACGGCAATCCCGGGATAGAGATGGCCGCCCGTCCCGCCCCCGGCAATGACGACGCGCAGTGGTGCGCCATCCCTCATGCTCCAGACGATGCATGCTGCGACACGTTCAGGAGAATGCCCATGCCGATGAGATTGATGAGCAGCGACGATCCGCCGAAGCTGACGAGCGGCAGCGGAATGCCCTTGGTCGGCATCAGTCCGAGCACGACGCTGATGTTCACCAGCGCCTGGACGGCGATCATCGTCGTCAGGCCGAGCGCCAGGAACGCGCCGAAGCTGTCGGGCGCGTGGAGGGCGGCGCGGATGCCGCGCCACGTGATCACCGCAAAGCAGATGAGCACGGCGGTCGCGCCGACCAGGCCCAGCTCCTCGGAGATGACGGAGTAGATGAAATCGGTCTGCGGCTCGGGCAGGAAAAACAGTTTCTGGACGCTGTTCATCAGGCCCTTGCCCCAGACCCCGCCGCTCCCGACGGCGATGAGCGACTGAATCACCTGGAAGCCGGCGCCGAGCGGGTCGCTCCACGGGTTGAGGAAGGCCAGCAGGCGCTTGACGCGGTAGGGCGACCACATCACGAGCAGGCAGACGGCAGGCACCACGGCAAGCAGGACACCGATGACGTAGCGGTAGTTCAGGCCCGCCGCGAACACCATCACGGCGGCAATGAGCAGGAGTGCCATCGACGTCCCGAAGTCGGGCTCGAGGAGGATCGGACCCACGAGCCCCACCACGAGCAGGCCGACCGGGACCAGCGCATAGGACACGTCGTCGATGCGGTGCATCCGCCGCTCGAGCAGCGCGGCGATGAAGAAGATGGCCACCAACTTGGCGAACTCGGACGGCTGCACGCCGATGCCCGCGATGCCGAACCACCGCCGCGCGCCGTTGACCGGGGGGCTGAAGAGGACGGCGACGAGTGCGAGGCCGACGAGCCCCAGGCACGTCCAGATGAAGATCGGCTCCCGGTAGTGGCGATAGTCCACCTTCATCACGAACCACAGGAGCGGCACGCCGAGGCCCGCCCACATCCCCTGCTTGACGAGGAATACGGACGCACGCCCGTAGCGCTGGAGCGCCATGGGCGCGGACGCGCTGTAGACCATGACGACGCCCAGCGCGACCAGCAGCAGGGTCGCGATGAAGAGCACGTTGTCAGACTTGAGCTTGCGAGCCATGCGATCTCCGCCCGGCCTCGAGGCCGGGCCCTATCGTTGCGACGCCGATCATCCGAAACATCACCCGGCTGGGGACATCCCCCGGCCGGCGTGAACCGTCAGCAGTCATCAGTCGGCTTCGGGCGAAGGCACCAGCTTCGCAGGCCTGGGCAGCCTGCGTTTCCCAGCAGCCAATCCTTCACCGCAGCGCCCACTGATGACTGCTCACGGCTCACGCTCCATACGCGCGACAGCCTCCTTGAACTGGCGCCCGCGGTCCGCGTAGTCGCGGAACATGTCGAAACTCGAACACGCCGGCGCGAGCAGCACGACGCCCGAGGGCTTCGCAGCGGCGTAGGCGCGGGCGACCGCGTCCACGAGCGTCTGCGCCTCGTGCACCGCGACGTCGGCCTCGAGCGCGTCCCTGATGAGCGGACGCGCCTCGCCAATCGCGACGACGGCCTTGGCGCGCTGACGGAGCGGCTCGCGCAGCAGCCGGAAGTCGCCGCCCTTGAAGCGCCCGCCCAGAATGACGACGAGATCCCGATCGACGGCTTCGATCGAGCGGAGCGCCGACTCGACGTTCGTCGCCTTTGAGTCGTTGACGAACCGGACGCCGCCAACGGTGCCGACAAGTTCCATCGCGTGCTCGAGACCGCCGAAGGCATCGACCGCGGCGGTCATCACCGACGGGGCAGCCCCGGCAATCGTGCCCACCGTGGCGGCGGCCATGACGTCGCTGACCAGATGCGCCCCCATCAGGTGGATGGCCGCGAGCGGCACGAGCGGCTGCACGCCGTCCTCGCGGCGATCGACGATCCAGTCGCGATCGACCGTCGTCCCGACCGGGATCGACCCGGCGCGCGCGAACAGCCGCCGCTGTGCGCGCCCGCCTTCGGCCAGCGCGAGCACGCCGGGGTCGTCCGCGTTGATCACCGCCCAGTCCCCGGCCTGCTGGTTCTCGAAGATGCGACGCTTGGCCGCCGCGTACGCGCTGAAGTCGGGATGGCGGTCCAGGTGGTCGGGCGAGAGATTCAGCATCACCGCGATCCACGGATGGAACGTGTCGATCTGCTCCAGCTGGAAGCTGCTCGTTTCGACCACGTGCAGCGTATCCGGCGTCGAGTCGCCGACCTGTGCGGAGAGCGGCGTCCCGATGTTGCCGCCGACCGCGACCTTGAAGCCCGCCGCCGCGAGCATCCGCCCGGTCAGCACCGTCGTCGTTGACTTGCCCTTGGTGCCGGTGATGGCGATGACGCGTCCCTGCAGCCAGCGGGACGCCAGCTCGATCTCGGCGATGACGGGCACCCCGCGCGAGCGGGCTGCCCGGATCGCTTCCTGTTCGGGCGGCACGCCCGGACTGAGGACGACGAGGTCGGAGAGGGTGAACGTCTCCAACTGGTGGCCGCCGAGCTCGAGGCTGACACCGAGCGCGCGCAGCCGGTCGGCATCCGGCACTACGGTGCCGGTGTCCGAGAGCGTCACACGCGCGCCGCGCCCGGCCAGCAGTTCCGCCGCGGCGATGCCGCTCCTCGCGGCCCCCGCCACGGTCACCCGCTTGCCGTCAACAGAGAAGGTCATCGCAGCTTC
The DNA here is from genome assembly GCA_040349235.1 of Acidobacteriota bacterium. Taxonomy (GTDB): domain Bacteria; phylum Acidobacteriota; class Vicinamibacteria; order Vicinamibacterales; family CAVVIG01; genus JBEQUD01. The sequence goes on along the minus strand of JBEQUD010000277.1, from coordinate 956 downwards.
AACGTCGTCAGGCTGAACAAGCCGAAGATGATGGCGACGATCACGAACCGCGAGATGACCTTGGGCTCGCTCCACCCGGCGAGCTCGAAATGGTGATGGAGCGGCGCCATGCGGAAGACGCGCTTGCCGGTCATCTTGAACGAGGCGACCTGCAGCACGACCGAGAGCGCCTCGAGCACGAACACCCCACCGACGATGACGAGCAGCATCTCCTGCTTGATGAGAATCGCCACCGTGCCGAGTGCGGCCCCGAGCGCCAGGGAGCCGACGTCGCCCATGAAGACTTCGGCGGGGTAGGAGTTGTACCAAAGGAATCCGAGCGACGCGCCCACGAGCGACCCGCAGAACACCGTCAGCTCCGCCACCGGTGGAAAGTGCACGAGCAGCAGATAGTCGGCAAGGATGCGGTTGCCGACGATGTAGGTGAGGGCTGTATAGGCCGCGGCGGCGATCGCGAAGACGCTGATCGCCAGGCCGTCGAGGCCGTCGGTCAGGTTGACGGCGTTCGATTCGGCGACGAGCACGAACACCGCGAAGGGCAGATACCACCATCCGAGATCGGGCACGAGCCGCTTGAAGAACGGGAAAACGAGCCGCGTGTTGTACAGGTCGTGGCTCTTCAACGCGAGCAGCGCGAGGCCCACGGCCGTGCCGACGAGCAGCTGGCACAGCATCTTGTAGCGCGGGCGGAGACCGTGGTGGGACCGGCGCACCATCTTGAGATAGTCATCGGCGAACCCGATCGCGCCGAATCCGGCCGTCGTCAGCACCGCGATCCAGACGTACACGTTGGTGAGGCGCGCCCACAACAGCGTGGGCAGGAGCGACGCGGTCAGGATGAGCAGCCCCCCCATCGTCGGCGTGCCCGCCTTGGGGCGGTGGGTCGTCGGGCCTTCCTGCCGGATGATCTGGCCCACCTGGAACTGCCGCAGTTTGCGAATCATCCACGGCCCCAG
>JBEQUD010000267.1:0-2981 GCA_040349235.1 Acidobacteriota bacterium | reverse complement strand
ATCCTGCTCGTGGACGACAACGCGGACATGCGGCACTACCTGCAGGGCCTGCTCGGGCGGCACTGGCAGGTCGAGGTGGCCGCCGATGGGCAGGAGGCCCTCGAGCGCGCACGCACGCACCTGCCCGATCTCGTCATCACCGACATGATGATGCCCCGGCTGGACGGCCTGGGCCTGCTGCGCGAATTGCGGGCCGACGAACGGACGCGTGCCGTGCCGGTCATGATGCTGTCGGCGCGGGCTGGCGAGGAGTCGCGCCTCGAGGGGTTCCACGCCGGCGCGGACGAGTACCTGGCCAAGCCGTTCACGGCGCGCGAACTCGTCGCCAGGGTCGAGGCGCAGCTGCTGCGCGCGCGGATCCGGGGCATCGAAGAGCGGAGCGCGCGCCGCGTCGCGTCCGTGTTCGCGCAGACGCCGGTGCCGATTGCCGTGCTGCGGGGGCCGGAGCACGTCTTCGCGCTGGCCAATGAGTCGTGCCTCGCCCTGGCGGGACGGCCCCTCGTCGGCCAGGGCCTGCTGCAGGCCGTGCCGGAACTTGCTGGCCAGGGCATCGTCGAGATGCTCGACGGCGTCTACTCGGGCGCGCAGCCCTTTCTTGGTCGGTCCGTTCCCGTCGCGCTGAAGCGCGCCGCGGACGGCGTGGCGGAACAGCGTTTCTTCGACATCGCGTTCCAGCCGCTGTTCGATGACGCGGGGGGCGTCGAGGGGATTGCCGCCGTGGTCTACGAAGTGACCGAACTGGCGACGGCCCGGCAGGTCGCCGAGTCCGCCAACCGCACGAAGGACGAATTTCTGGCCATGCTCGGACACGAGCTGCGCAATCCGCTCGCGCCGATTCTGACCGCGCTCCAGCTGCTGCGCCTCCGTGGCGTGGAGGGGGGCGAGCAGGAGCGGACCATTATCGAGCGGCAAGTGCGGCACCTGGTCGCCCTGGTTGACGACCTGTTGGACGTTTCGCGCATCACGCGCGGCAAGGTGCGGCTGAGTCCCGCGTCAGTGGACCTAAGCGACATCGTTGCTCGGGCCATCGAACTCGCGAGCCCGCTCCTCGAGCAGCATCAGCACGCGCTGGTCGTGGACGTCCCGAAGGATGGTCTCCGTCTGATGGCGGACCCGGCGCGGCTGGCGCAGGTCGTCAGCAACCTGTTGACGAACGCCGCGAAATACACGCCGCCCGGCGGACGGATTCAGGTGTCGGCACGGGCCGAGGGCGACGAGGCGGTGCTGAGGGTGGTGGACACCGGCATCGGCATCGACCCGGGCATGCTGCCGAGCATTTTCGATCTCTTCACGCAGGACCGCCAGGCCCTCGACCGCGCCCAGGGCGGGTTGGGGCTCGGGCTCGCCATCGTCCGCAACCTCGTGGGGCTGCACGGCGGCACGGTCGAGGCGCGGAGCGCGGGGCCCGGGCGGGGTAGCGAGTTCATCGTCAGGCTGCCGCGGCTGGCGAGCGACGTCGTGCCCGCGCATCCGCCGTCGAATCACAGCGAGCGGCCGCGGGCCGTCAGCACCGGGGTACGCGTGCTCGTGGTGGACGACAACGCGGACGCCGCCGCGATGCTCGCCCAGGCACTCGGCGCGGCTGGACACGTGACCATGACCGCGCACGATGGCCCCACGGCGCTCGAGGCGGCACGCGGGTTCGGCCCGGACGTCGCGCTGCTCGACATCGGGCTCCCCGTCATGGACGGATTCGAGCTCGCACGGAAGTTGCGAGAGCTGCCTGGGCTTCGCGGCACGCGACTCATCGCCATCAGCGGGTACGGCCAGGACCACGACCGGCGGCAGTCGGCGGCGGCAGGGTTCGACGCCCACCTCGTCAAGCCCGTCGATCTGGATCGCCTGAACGGACTGGTCGTCAGCCCGCCCGAACCGGCCGGGCGCTGACGCCGCGCCGTCAGAGTTCGCGGAGCGCCACCGAGACCGGTTGCACCGCGGCGCGAACGGCCGGGAGCAGCCCGCCGAGCACCCCCATCACGAGGGCGAAGAGCACGCCCATGGCGAGCAGGTCGAAGGTGATCTTGAAGGCGAACGCCACGTTGGAGAACGTCTGCATGTTCATCGTGCTCGTGGTGATGCCGTTGATGGGTAGCACGGCCACACAGCCGAGGATGCCGCCGACGAGCGAGATGAGGAGCGCTTCGAAGAGAAACGACAGCACGACGCTGGCCGGCGAGAAACCGAGCGCGCGCAGCGTGGCGATTTCGCGGCCGCGTTCGGCCACGGCCGAGTACATCGTGTTCAGCGCACCGAAGATCGCCCCGACGGCCATGATCGCGGCGACCAACCCGCCGAGCACGGTGATGAGCCGCGTCATCGTGCTGGACTGCTTGGCGTAGTAGTCCACCTCGCGCACGACGTCCACGTTCATGCGCGGATCGGCCACGACGGCGTCCTTGAACGTTCCGAAGGCGGCCGGCGAGGCGAGGTGCACCGTGGCCGATTGAAAGATGTTGGCCGGCCGCTTGAGCAGATCCCCGAGGATCCGCGCATCGCACCACACCTCGGAATCGAACGACGACCCGCCCGCGTCGAAGATGCCGGTGACCTGCCAATGGCCGCCCCCGAAATCGACCGTGCTGCCGAGGGTCAGGCCCGCGTAGGTCTTCGTGGCGTTCTTGCCCACGACGAGCTCGTACTGCCCCGGCTGGAACATGCGCCCTTGCACCACGTGGACGAACGTGCGGACCTGGAGCACATTGGGGGAGGCGCCGCGGACCTGGACGTTGGCGTCGGTGCCCGTCGTAATCAGCGGGAACGGCATCACGCCCACGACCTCCTGGGTGATGAGCGGCACGGAGCCGTCATGCGCTACGCCGGGCGCGTCCTGCAGCACCTTGACGGAATCGAGGGTGATGCCCCCCATCATCTCCGACGCCGATCCGGCGCGCATGACGAGCGCGTTGCCGGCGCTCCCGGAGGCCACGAGCGTGGCCTTGAACCCCCGCGCCAGCGACAACATGGCGACGAAGACGCCGACC
>JBEQUD010000232.1:0-3110 GCA_040349235.1 Acidobacteriota bacterium | reverse complement strand
TCACGCTCGAATAGGCCGTTCAGCGTGCCAGCCGGACGCCCGTGTCTCCACACCGTTGGGTAATATCGGCGCACGTGAAGGCTCGTGCCAATGCGGCGACCCGGCGTTCCATCGAGGGCGGCCTCACGTTCGTCCTCCTCGTCATCGCCGGCGCGCAGGTGCTCGAGTGGGCAATCAACCGGTTCCTGCGGCCTGACGCGGAAGAATGGACGTGGATTAGCGACGTCGTCCTGAGCGTCGGCCTAGTGACCATGGCAGTCGTCTGGGCACGCCTGAAACAGGCACGAACGGTCGTCACGGCGCTCGAGGCGCAGCGCATCGTGCTCGACGCGCAGCTGTCCATCGCCGCGGATGTGCAGCGTGCCCTGCTTCCACCGATTCCCGAGCCGCTCAACGGCGTGCACTGGTACGGGGCGATCGAACCGGCGGGTCAGGTGGGCGGCGATTACTTCGACTTTCTGGCCTTACCGGACGGCCGGATGGTCGTCGTCCTCGCGGATATCTCCGGCAAGGGGATTCCGGCCGCGATCTTCGTCTCGAACATTCGCGCCATCATCCATGCGCTGGTGCGCGATGTCGCGACGCCGGACAACCTGCTGAACCGCCTGTCACGCGAGGTGCAGATGGACGCCCGCGCCGGCCTCTACGCCACCTGTTTCGTGGCCCTGGTGGACACCCGCCAGCGCACGGTCACGTACTCGAACGCCGGGCACCCGCCCGGCATCCTGACAGGCCCAGGCGGGGTCCGCGCGCTGGCCGTGGGCGGGCCTCCGGTGGGGCTCATCGAGGGGGCCGTGTACCGCGCGGAAACCCTCTCGTACGGCGCGGGCGACGTGGTGACGCTCGTGTCGGACGGCATCTCGGAAGCCCTGGATGTCCCAGCGGCGCTGCTGCCGGCGGCCATAGCTGACGAAGTGTTCAGGGCGCCGTCGGCCACACCGGAAGCCATCTGCCGGCACCTGCTCGACGCGACCCGTGGTGCCCATGGGCCGAGAGACGTCGAAGGGTGGGCCGACGACCGCACGGTCGTGGCCTTCGGGCTTCACTCCTTCAGCTCGACGCCAAACCGGTCGGCCATCCGGTAGAGCGTGCGCCGATCGACACCCAGAATCTCCGCCGCGCGGGTCCGGTTGCCCTTGGCCGCGTCGAGCACATGGAGCAGGTAGCGCCGTTCGAGCTCGTCGAGCGTCGGCAGGTCCGAAAACGCCTGTGCCGTCTCGCCCTGACGGACGGTCCGCACCGTGTCGGCAAGGTCGGCGGCTTCGATCAACGAACCGCGGCTCGACGCGACGAGGCGCTCGACCGTGTTCCTCAGTTCCCGGACATTACCGGGCCACGAGTGGCGCATGAGTGCCTCCAGGGTCCCCGCCGCCAGCGTCTTTCGCTGGCCGGCCCGCCGGCAGGCGTCGTCGAGAAAGCTCCCGAGCAGCAGCGGGATGTCCGCACGCCGCTCGCGCAGGGGAGGCACGCGAATGATGATGACGCTGAGACGGTAGTAGAGGTCCTGGCGAAAGCGCCCATCGGCAACGGCCTGTTCGAGGGGCATGTTCGTGGCCGCGATGACGCGGGCGGGGACTTTCACCGGGCGAGTCCCCCCGACGGGACGCACCTCGCCCTCTTCGAGTACGCGCAACAAACGCACCTGGAGCGCTGGCGTCGTGTCGCCAATTTCGTCGAGCAGGACGGTCCCGCTGCCGGCCTGCTCGAACACGCCCTTGTGATCGGCCACCGCCCCGGTAAACGACCCTCGCTGGTGGCCGAACAGTTCGGACTCGAGGAGCGTGTCGGCGATGGCCCCGCAGTTGACGGCCACGAATGGATCGCGCGCACGCTTGCCGTGCGCATGGATGGCCCGCGCGACCAGTTCCTTGCCGGCACCGTTCTCCCCGATAACGAGCACCGGTGCCGTGGAATCGGCGGCGTGCGCGATCTGCTTGTAGACCTCGAGCATAGGCGCCGTCCGGCCGACGAGGCTGCCGGGCGGGCTGACCGGCATGTCGGTCGGCGGGTCCGCCGCGCGGACGCGCTGGGCGAGCGCGCGGTCCACGATGCGCTTGACCTCGGCGATGTCGAAGGGCTTGCTGATGAAGTCGAACGCGCCCGCGCGCACGGCCTCGATAGCGGTTTCGAGCGTGCCAAAGCCGCTAATCAGCAGTACGGGGGCGCGCTGTTCGGCCCGGAACCGCCGCAACACATCCAGACCCGATCGCGGCGCATTGAGATTGATGTCCGAGATCAGCAGGTCGAAGGTGTCGCCGGCCATCCGCGCGAGCGCACTGTCGGGATCCTGGACGGACACGAACTGCCGGTCGGGCGCGCCGAGCAGTTCCTCGAGAAACCGGCACGTCTCCGCATCGTCATCGACCAGCAGGATGCGGGCCATGGCTAGGACTGGCTCCCACCAGAACCAGCGGCCGGCAGATCGATGACGAACGCCGCGCCGGTCGCCAGGTTCGATGCCGATACCGTTCCGCCGTGCGCGCGAACCACATCGCGCACGATGGCCAGGCCCAGGCCCGTGCCGTGGCCGGCTGGCTTCGTCGTCACCCAGGGCTCGAAGAGGTGTTCGAGCACCCCCGCCGGAATCCCCGCTCCCGTGTCGGCGACTTCGACCCGCACGCCACCAGGACGCGCGCTAGCGGCAATCGCCAGCGTGCCGCCACCGGGCATCGCGTCGAGCGCATTCGTCACGAGGTTGAGCAACGCCATCTCCAGCTGTGTTGCGTCGGCCTCGATGGCGGGCAGTGGATCGCCCACCTCGACCCGCAGTTGAATGCGCGCCCGCGCCAGCCGCGGCTGCGAGACGTCGCGCACGCGCTCGATGATATCAGTGAGCGCCACACGGTCGAATCCGGATGGCGCCCTGGCCCGATCGAGCATCGTCCGCAGCACGCGGGTCACCTGTTGAATTTGTCCATCGACGGTCCGAAGGCGCGACCGGGTGCGCTCGTCCGTGTCGGGATCGTCCCGGATCATCTGGACGTAGCCAGAGACCAGATTGAGGGGCGTGCCCGCCTGGTGGGCGACGGTGGCCGCCATCTGCCCCAGCGCCGCGACGCGTTCGGCACGCCCGAGCGATTCACGCAGGGCGAGCAGCGCGAGCTGGCTGG